>JALUUN010000086.1 GCA_027021325.1 Planctomycetota bacterium | reverse complement strand
CGTCTCCTGGCTCCCTTCATTCTGAGCCTCTGCTCCGCCGCCCTGCTCTTCCCCCGCTCCACCCTGCTGCCCCTGGCTCTCCTGGCGCCCGTGGCGCTCCTGCGCTTCCGCACGCTGCGCATCGTCCCGTGGCTCTGCGCCCTCCTGGCCGGTGCGCTCCTCTACCTGGACTCATGGACTCTGCGCCTCGACGTCCTCTTGGGGGCGCTGCTCCCCGCGATCCAGCATCCCGCAGCGGGGACCTCGAATCTTCCGCCGGGTCCGGCCTCCCTCGTTCCCCTGATCCTGCTCGTCCTTCTGACCCTGCGCCCGCGTCCTTCCAGGTTGGGCCTGCGCCTCCTGCCGGCGGCGACCTTGCTTCCTGCCGCCTCGGGCATCCTGGTCCGGACGGGCCCCATGGCCGAAGCGGCTCCCGGAGACCTCTTCCCGTCCGCCCTGGCCGTCGCCCTGGGAATCGCCGCCCCGGCCAGTCTCCTGCCCCGCACCCTGAGCGGTCGGGTGATCGGAGGGGCCGCCATCGGGCTCTTCGCGCTCACGAGCCTCGCGGCCGACCACCGCCGGGAGATCACGCACTCCCCCCTCCGGGAGGAGATCGCCGAACTCCGCTCCGCATTGCTCTCCCTGCCGGATGAAGGCCCGGAGGTCCTCGACGCGATCTTCGTCTCTCCGCCGGCTTCATCCGGCGCCGTGGGATCCCATCTGCCCTTGCTCTTCCCCGGCCGGCGCCTCCTGCACGTGGAGACCCTGCCCGATCCCGGTCCGGGACGCGTGCTGAGGCTCCTCGCCTGGACCCCCCTCACAGGACCTCCGTCCGAACGACCCGCGAGCAGACGTCTGGAGCCACGTCTCACGGCCCTGCGCCCCGCTCACGCGGGGCCCGAGCTGCTCGCACCCGCGGACGGCGCCCTCCTGGTCTGTCGCGAGGCCGGCGACGAACCCACTTTCTCCTGGACGGTCCCCCTGGACATGGACCCCGGCCCCGAGGGCTTCACCTTCGTCGCGCTGCGCCGGGCGCGGGAACCAGCCGGCGGCACCACCCTCCTGCTCCGGGAACTGGACGCAAGCGTCCTGCGGCGCGTGCCGACGGACGGCGGCGTGCGCTACGCCTGGCGCCCCTCCATCCGCTCCGAACACCACGCCGAACGAGAGCTGCTCTGGGAGTACGAGGACATCGCGCCCCGGGACAGCGTCTTCGGCTGGACGGTGACCATGCCCGCGCGGGACGGGCGCTTCCTCATGGCGCCGCCAAGGCGGGCGCGAGTCCTTCCCTGAGACCCGCGAACCACGAAACGAAGGGTGGAAAGGCCGCCTCGAAGGAGCGCCAGGCATAACCCACCTCCCGGTGGGCCTTCGCACTGGAAAAGGCCCAGTCGTGGAGTAGGGCCCTGGCGCCCCCCATGGTGATGGGCGGGCGCTCGCCGGCGATGGCGGCGGCCAGGAGCATGAAGGGCAATCCCGAGAGCATGACCCATCCCGGGACCCGCGGAGGAAGTCGCGAGAGGCCCAGCCCGTCCCGGATGACGTCCAGCATGGCATCGAAGGTGACGTTGTCTCCCCCGAGGATCCCCTCGAAGTCTCTTCCACCGCGCTCCAGGACGAGACGATGCCCCACGGCCACATCCTCCACGTGAGCCAGGCACCACCTGCGGCCGCGGGTATCCGGCAGGAAGGGGAAGGCTCCCCGGCGGAGTTCCCCCATCACGCGCGCCAGGTAGTTGCCGTCCGTGAGGGCGCCCGCTCCGTAGAGCGCTCCCGGGAAGACCACGCGGACGTCCAGGGCGTCGGAGCGGGCCGCTCGGGCCAGGGCCAGGGCCCGCGCCTTGGTGACCTGATAGGGCAGGAAGAAGCGGCGCGCGGGCGGAGGCGTGCCCTCGTTCGCCGCCTCCAGACCGTCGCTCGGCCCGAACACCATCACCGTGCTCGTCAGGAGGAATCTCGGGACTCCCGCCGCCCGAACGGCGGCCAGGAGGTTTCGAGTGCCCTCGACGTTCACCAGGTGGTAGAGCCTCCGGTCGGGAGCCCAGTCGCTCACCAGCCCGGCCAGATGAATCACGCCATCCACTCCCCGCACGGCCTCGTCCAGAGAGGACGGCTCCAGCAGATCGCCGCGCCTCACTTCCACCCGGCCCGCCAGATCAGGCCCCAGACGAGCGGGATCACGAACCAGCGCGCCCACTTTGTATCCGGCGTCCAGGAACTCCCGCGCCACGAATCGGCCCAGGTAGCCTGTGGCGCCGGTGATCAGCAAGCGTTCGGCCATGAGCATCATCTCCCGGGCCGGAGGCCCTCTCGTTCAGAAGCAAAGATAGAGCGCAGCGAGACCCACCTGGGCCTCCATCATGAGAATGTAGAGATTTCGCCATGCCCCTCGACCGGGACGAGACTTCGTCTCCGTCGCGTGAATCAGAAAGGCCGCCGCCAGCACTCCGTGCACGATCAGGATGCCACCGATCCAGGCGGCGGCCAGGGGATCGACGGTCAGGAGCGGCTTTCCTCCCGGCGCCCAGCGCGAAAAAACGATCAGGAGCAGCCAGGGAACCACGTAGAAGGGCGCCATGATCCAGGCGGCCCGTGCCGGACCGAAACGCAGGGGCAGCGACGAGCACCCCGCTCGTCCGTCTCCCTCCATGTCCTGGAAGTCCTTCGTCGGTGCGGCCCCCAGGATGAAGAGGAAGAACATCAGGGCCAGCAACCAGGGTTCGAGATCCGAGGACACCGATGCGAGGCAGGCCCAACCGGCCACCTTCAGGAGGCCCCCGCGCGGAACGGCGATCACCAGGGGCGCGAGCCACCAGGAGCGGCGCAGGCGCAGCGGCGGGCTGGAATAGGCCCAGGTCAGGAAGGCGGTGAAGACCACGATCACGCCCAGCTCGGGCCGGCCCGCCGGCTGGACCAGGAAGGCCAGGAGAATGGCGCCCAGGTAGAGGAGCAGGGAGAAGCGGAACGCCGCCCGCGGCGCGATCCTCCCGGAAGGCAGCGGGCGCTCCGGTCGATTGTGGCGATCCAGCTCCAGATCGCAGACCTGGTTCAGGACGTTGCTCGCGGCATTCAGCAACACCGCCATCAGCGATCCCAGCAGCACGTTGGAGAGGAGCCGGTCTCCGCTCACCAGCGAACGCCCGGCCCCCAGCGCCGCAGCCGCCCCCGAAAGCATGCCCAGCAGCGGTGGGAGGAGGGTGAAGGGTCGTGTGAGGCGGATCCAGTCCATCTCAGACGAAGCTCCAGGCGACGAATGCACCGGCGGAAGAGGCCAGGAAGTTCACGATTTCATTGCCCCATCGGCGAGGCAGGACCGACTCCACGGTCGCGCCCAGGAGGGAGTCCGCCAGGGTGCCGGCGAAGCCCCCGGCCAACACCGGCGTGAAGACGCGGCCCTCCCCGGCGCTCAGGGCCACGGCCCCCGCCGTGAGGGCGGCGGCCAGGAGACCGGCCAGGGTTCCGACGAGGGACATGCCGCCGTTGCGGCCCGGCCTCACCCGCGGGCCGACCAGCAGCAGGCGCACCTTCCCGCCCGAGAGCATCCCGATCTCCCCGGAAAGCGTGTCGGAAAGGGCCGCCCCCAGCGCGGCGCAGGCCAGGAGGCTCCCCGTGGGCCCGGGTCGCAGGAGGAGGGCCAGCAGGGCGGGTCCCGTGTTGGCGACGGCGTGCACCGCCGAGCGCCGTGAATCCCCCGGCACAAGGGAATTCGCCTTTGCAACCCTCCGGGACGCCCAACTTCCCAGGCCCACCAGGAGAACCAGAGCCACCAGGACCGGAAGACCTCCCAGGGCCATGAGGGGAGTCGCCAGGGCCAGGCCGGCCAGCGCCCCGGAAGCATTCACGGCTCCCAGGCGCCAGGCCGCGAGGGA
>JALUUN010000085.1 GCA_027021325.1 Planctomycetota bacterium | reverse complement strand
TTCCCTGGGGCGTAGGTGTTGGGGCGACCTTCCTCCAGGTCGAAGAGCTCGCCCCGGTTCTGGAAGCCGAAGCCGAGGCCCGGCGGGCAGACCCCCGAGCCCATGCCCCGGAAGTTGCTCTGGATGAGGGAGACCATCTGCCCCTCGCGGTCGGCAGTGCAGAGGTAGATGGTGTCGCCTTCCTCGAAAGCCGGCGGCGCTTCGGCCACCGCCTGCAGGGCCCGGTCCATGCGGATGCGCCGCCGCAGGCCGGCGGCGTACTCCTTGCTCAGGAGCCGCTCGAGGGGCGGATCGTAGAAGGCCGGATCGGCGATCCAGCGCGCCCGGTCCTCGAAGGCGAGCTTCTTGGCTTCGGTGAAGACATGGGCGTAGTCGGCGCTGCCGAAGCCCATGGCCCGGAGGTCGTAGCCCTCCAGGATGTTCAGCATCTCCAGGGCGGTGATGCCCTGCCCGTTGGGCGGGAGTTCCCAGACCTCGACGCCGCGGTAGGTCACCGAGACCGGCTCCACCCATTCCGAGCGGTGCGTGGCGAAGTCCTCGTAGGTCAGGAGGCCGTCGTGCTCGGCGAGGAAGGCGGCCATGCGCTCGGCGAACTCGCCCCGGTAGAAGAGATCCCGGCCCTCCTTACCGAGGCGCTCGAGGGTGGTGGCCAGAGCCGGATGGGTCCAGATCTCGCCCTTGCGCGGGGCGCGGCCGTCCACAGTGAAGGTCTCGAGGAAGCCGGGCTGGTGCCGCAGGACGGACACCGAGCGTTCCCAGTAGAAGGCGATGAGTTCGCTGACCGGGAAGCCCTCACGGGCGTAGCGGACGGCCGGTGCCAGGACGCGCTCCATGGGCAGCCGGCCGAAGCGTTCGTGCAGTTCAAACCAGCCGTCCACGCATCCCGGAACGCTGATCGGGAGCACCCCGTGCGGAGGGATGCGGTCCAGCCCCTCGGCGGCAAGACGCTCCTGGAGCTCCTCCAGGCTCGTGCCGCGGGGCGAGCGGCCCGAGGCGTTGAGGCCGTGCAGGCGGCCGCTCTCGGGGTCCCAGACGAGGGCAAAGAGGTCGCCTCCGAGGCCGCAGCCCGTGGGCTCCATGAGGGCCAGGGCGGCGTTGGCGGCGATGGCGGCGTCCACCGCGTTCCCGCCCTCGCGGAGGATCTCGACGGCGACCTGGCTGGCCAGGGGCTGGCTGGTCGCGGCCATGCCGTTGCGGGCCAGGACCTCGCTGCGGGAGGCGAAAGGCAGTCCGGTGATGCGGTCCTGGGCGGAGAGGGGCACGGTGAGGATCAGGGCGAGGAGGAACCGGGCGGCAGGGGCGCGGCGCATGGCCCCCCGATGGTAGGCCGGGCCCTGCCCCGAGGCGGCTGCCCTGCTAGTCTGGGCCGCCTTGGAGATCCCATGAAGTCCATCCTGCGCGCCCTCTTGCCCTTCAGCCTCCCGGCCCTCCTTCTGGCCGCGGCCCCGGCCGCCGGCCTCCGGGCCCAGGACGAGCCCCTCCCCGCCCAGCGTCACAAGGAGCTGGGGCGGATGTGGACCTTCGAGCATGTCCCCCTGGACCTGTTCGAACGGGAGTACGGATTCCGCCCGAGCCAGGAATGGCTGGACCACCTGCGTCTCAGTGCCCTGCGCTTCGGCGGTGGCTGCTCCGCCTCCTTCGTGAGTCCCCGCGGGCTCATCCTCACGAACCACCACTGTGCCCGGGACAACGTCGCCTCGGCCTCGCCGCCGGATGCGGACTGGCTCCGCGACGGCTTCTTCGCCTCGAGTCTCGAGGATGAGAAGCCCCTTCCCGGCCTGACGGTCCAGCAGCTCGTGGCGGTCGAGGACGTGACCGCCGCCCTCAAGGAAGGGGTCCGGCCCGAGGACGACGCGGCGACGCGGGCCGACCGGATCCGCCAGAACCGCGAGGCGATCCTGGATCTGGCGCGCGCCGAGTGGCCCGGCCACGAGCCGGAGATCGTCGAGATGTACCACGGCGGTGTCGCCAGCCTGTACGTCTACAAGGTCTACGACGACATCCGCCTGGTGGCGACGCCGCAGCTGCAGATGGCCAAGTTCGGCGGCGATCCTGACAACTTCACCTATCCGCGCTGGGCACTGGACTTCTCCCTGGTGCGGGCCTGGGAGCACGGGAAGCCGGCGGACACCTCGGCGCACTACCTGGGCTGGAGCCAGGACGGCCCGCAGGAAGGGGACCCGGTCTTCGTGGTGGGCAATCCGGGCAGCACCGGGCGCTTGAGCACCCTCTCGCAGATGGAGTACCTGCGGGATGTCGAGTACCCGGGGATCCTGTCCCAGATCGAGCGCATCCTGGCGCAGCTCCGGGCCATGGCCCGGGACAACGACGACCCGGAGCTGGAGACCCAGATCCTCAACATGGAGAACAGCCGCAAGGCCTTCCAGGGCTTTCTGGACGGCCTGCGCAACGACCGGATCCTGGCCATCAAGCGCGCCGCCGAGGAGGACTTCCGCGCCCGCATCGAGGCCGATCCCGAGCTCCAGGAGCGCTATGGGCCGGTGTTCGACCGTCTGGACGAGATCAGCCGCGAGAAGTCCCGCCTCGTCCAGAACGGGGGCTCCCGCGGGGACTTCCGCCGGCTCCAGCAGGAAGAGGAGGATCTGGTCTCCCGCATCGGTGAGGCCTTCTTCGAGGTGTACGGGACGGCGGTCCCCCCGGACGCGACCTTCACGCTCCGCATCAGCGACGGGGTCGTGAAGAGCTACCCCTACAACGGCACCATTGCCCCCTGGAAGACGACGCTCTTCGGCCTCTACGACCGGCACTACAGCTTCGACGGGCAGCCGCCCTGGGATCTGCCTTCGAACTGGCTGGACGCCATGGACCGCATGGACCTGAGCACGCCCTACAACCTGGTGAGCACCTGCGACATCATCGGCGGCAACTCCGGCAGCCCCATGGTCAACGCCGCCGGCGAGATCGTCGGCCTGGTCTTCGACGGAAACATCGAGTCCCTCGGCAACCGTTTCGTGTACACCGACGAGGTTGCCCGGACGGTCTGCGTGCACCCGGCGATCATCACCGAGGCCCTGCGCCACGTGTACGGGGCTGCGGCCATCGCCGAGGAACTCGAGGGGAGCGGGCCGGGCTACGAGTGATCGGGAGGCTCGCCCGTGGGTCCGCCTCTGCTCCTCGTATTCGCCCTGTGGCCCGGACTGCAGGTGCCCGAGGAGATCCTCGAGGTCCAGATGCGGGCCGAAGAGGACTACCGCGCCGGACGCTACCGGCGGGCCCTGCACCGGCTCGAAGACCTCTGGGAACGCTATCCCCAGGGGAGCGAGGGTTGGGCTGCCTGCCGGAGCCGGCGCCGGGAGTGGTTTCTCGGCCGGCCGGCCTGCTACTCGGCGCTGCTGCAGCTCACCGAGTGCGCCCGCTGGCGGGTGGAGTCGGGCGTCGAGGAACCGGTCCCCGAGGATGCGGCCGTGGCGGTCTGGACGGTGGTCCTGGCCGGGGCCGCGGAGGGCGAGGAGCCGCACAGCCCCACCGAACTGAGTGGCGGGGAGGGGCATCCCGTCCGCCACGAGTTGGATGCCCGGCTCCTGGAGGAGGGGCACCCCGTGATCGAGGAGAGCACCTGGCTGTTCCGGGAGTTCGTCCTGGCCATGACCGGCGGGCGCCTGGCCATGCGGATGCGAGTCCTTCCCCTCCCGGAGCTGACGCTGCCGGTCGTGACCCGCGCCGACCCGATGCGCTTCGCCGGTCTCGCGCCCGGTGCTCTGGCCCGCGTCTGGGAGGCCCTGCCGCCGGAGGTTCTGGAGGGAACGGACTGGTGGTGGATTCTCTATCCCTCCCACGTGCCCGAGCGGTATCCCGGCTTCGAGTCCATGGAGTTCATTACCGGCGGCAT
>JALUUN010000084.1 GCA_027021325.1 Planctomycetota bacterium | reverse complement strand
TCCTACGACGCCCGGGATCCGGCCCAGGCACGGGCGGTGGAGGAGGCGGGACGCCGGATCCTCCTGCGCTGCCTGGAGCTCGGCGGCTCCCTCAGCGGCGAACACGGGATCGGCCTGGAGAAGGAAGCCCTTCTCGGGCGCCAGTTCGACGCCGCCACCCTCGGGCTCATGGAGGGCGTCCGCCGTGTCTTCAACCCCCGCGACCTCCTGAACCCGGGCAAGGGCCTGCCCCTGGGCCGCGGCTGCGCCGAGGCCTTCCACCGCCACGGCGAGGCCGCCGCCGCACCCCGCCGCCGGCTGCCGCCGCTGCCCGCGCCGCCGCCCCCGCCCGAGGGACCGCCGCCCGAGGCGCGCGAACTCCTGGACCTCCTGCGCGAGGCCCGGGAAGCCGGACGCAGCCTCCTGCCCCGCGGCCGCGGCAGCCGCCTCGACCGGCACCTGCCCGGCGCCGCCCCCGAGGCCTGGCTGGAGCTTGCCGGTCTCGACCGGATCCACACCCTGGACGCCGCCGACCAGACCTGCGAGGTCGGCGCGGGCTGCTCCCCGGCAGCCCTCGACGAGGCCCTCGAGGAACACGGCCTGGAACTCGGCGCGGACGCGCCGGGGGCCGCCACCGGGACCCTGGGCGGCCTGTTCCTGGCGCCCGATCTGAGCCTCCTCCACGGAGCCTGGGGACCGCCCCGGGACCAGGTCCTGGGCGGAACCTGGCTGCTCGCCGACGGGACCGTCGTGCGCACCGGGGCGCGGGTCGTGAAGTCGGTGGCCGGCTACGACCTGACCCGTCTCTTCCTGGGCAGCCGCGGCCGGCTGGCGGCCTGCCTGCGCCTGATCCTGCGCCTGCGTCCCCGGCCGCGGCGTCCGCGCTGGCTCCGCCTCGACGCCGGCCGGGCCGCCGCCTGGCTGCAGGCTCCCCTGGCCCGCCGCCCGCCCTGCCGCCGCTTCTTCCGGCCCGCGGACCGCGAGCCCTGGTACGCCGAGGTGGATGGAATCCCCGCGCCCCCCGGCTGGGAAGCGGTCGAGCGCGAGGAGTTCGAGGCAGCACGGGCGCGCACCCTGGCGGCCTTCGCCACCGCCGCCGGGCGGGTGGTCCTGGCGCCCCGGGACGCGGCGCTCCTGACCCGCTGGCCGGGGGCCGCCGAGGGCACAGGCCTGCGCCTCGCCGGCCGCCCGCCGGCCGAGGAGCTCGACGCCGCCGGACGCTCCGCCCTGGGCCGCGCCCGCCTCCTGCCCGCCGCCGCGGACCCGCCCTGGCTGGCCCGCCTCCAGGCCGCCTGCGGCGGCGGCTTCCTGCCCGCCGCCCGGCCCGAAGCCGCGGAGGCCGGCCGGTGAACCCCGCCCCCGAGACCTTCCGCCCCGAGGGCGCCAGCTGGCAGCCGACGCCCGACGATCCCCTGGCGGCCTTCCCCGGACTCCTGGACTGCGTCCACTGCGGCTTCTGCCTGGAGGCCTGCCCGACCTACCGCGTGCGCCGCGAGGAGACCGAGTCCCCTCGCGGACGCATCGCCTTGATGCGGGCCGCCCTCGAAGGGCGGCTGCCCGAGGCCGAGGTCCGCGGGCCCCTGGAGCGCTGCGTCCTGTGCCGCGCCTGCGAGCCCGCCTGCCCGAGCTCGGTGCCCTGGGGCGGCCTCCTGGAGCGCTGGCGCGACCGCCGCGGACCGGGGCTCGCCGCCCCGCTCCTCGCCGTCCTCCCCCGGCGGCCTCTGCTCCGCCTCCTCGGCCTCGCCCTCCGTCTGCTGCGCGCCCTCGGCCTCCTGGGCCTCGCCGAACGCTTCGGCCCCCGGCGCCTGCGCGCCCTGGCGGCGGCGGTTCCGCCCGGCGCCTCGGGCTTCCACCCGTCCGCGGGGTCGCTCCTCCCGGCCCGGCCGCCGGCGCGCGGCCGGGTCCGCCTTCATCTCGGCTGCATCCAGGCCGAGCTCCTCGGAGGCGTGCTGCGGGACGCCACGAGACTCCTCCGCGCCGAGGGCTTCGACATCGAGATCCCGGCGCAGCCGTCCTGCTGCGGCGCCCTGCACGCCCACAGCGGCGCCGGTGCCCGGGCCCGGGAACTGGCACGCCGGACGCACGAGGCCTTCCCCGGCGAGGATCCCGTGATCGTGCTCTCGGCCGGCTGCCTCGCCTTCCTGCGCGAGCAGGATCCGTCCTTCCCCGCCGCCGACCCGATGGTCTTCCTCCAGCGCCGGGGGCTGCGTAGCTCCCTGCAGCCGCTCCCCGAGCGCCTGGCCTGGGACCCGCCCTGCCACTTGCAGAACGTCTGCCGGGAAGAGGCCGAGGCGGCCCGCCTCCTGGAGGCCCTGCCCGGAGTCGAACGCGTCGCCCACCGCGGCGCCGAGCTCTGCTGCGGCGCGGGCGGCATCTCCTTCGCCCGCCAGCCCGCCCTGAGCGGCGAGGTCCTCGCGGACAAGGTCCGGGCCCTCGAGGAGGCCGGCGCCGAGGCCGTCGCCACCGGCAACGCCGGCTGCCTGCTCTGGCTGGGCGCGGGCCTGCGCCGCGCCGGCTCCGCCTGCCGGGCCGAACACCCGGTGACGACCCTGGCGCGCCGCCTGCGGGAGCGGCCGGGGCCCGATGCGACACGATGCGGCGCAAGCCGTCCAGGATCCGGAGCCGGTTGAGGACCTCCAGGGGAGCCGTGCCGCAGCCCTTCCGGGAGACGGCCGGCTGAAGGGCAGGAAGCCCGGGCTCAGACGGGAGGTCGGAACTCCCCTTCGCGGAGCTCCCGAATCCGATCGGCGATCCATTCCGTCAGGAGGGGATGGGGCAGAAGGCCCCGGCGATCGGCGGTGTATTCCAGCCCCTCGAGCACCTCGGCATAGGGGCCGAAGCCATGGACACGGAACGGAATGACGAGAGCCCATCCGTCTTCGTCCCGAGCCCGTTCCACGAAGGCCCGGATTCGCTCTTCGGCCGCCCGGCGTTTCTCCGGCCAGTCCTCCCGCAGGGTGAGGACCTCGATCCGACGGAAGGGAGCGTAGTGTCGCAGACAGGAGGTCCGTTGCCGAAGGTTCTCCAGCCAGCGCTCGTTCTCCTCGTCGTCCCCGGGTCCATGGGCGAGGATCAGGACGTCCTCGACCTCCGGTCGCTCGCTCAGTTCCAGGACACGCTGGGCCAGGATGACTCCCATCTCGGGGGCCTCAGCGAGTCCCTTCTCGCTGAGGGCAAAACGCGAGACGGTCCTCACACGCCACAACGCCATGGAGTGGGCCGACGCCCCGCCTCCGCCCTCGGCGGCCCCGTCGGGAAGACCCTCATGGCCGTGGTGGGCATCCTCGTGGACGGGCCCCTCCCCGTGGGGCATGGCGGCGGGTGCGCCGGGGCGCAGCCCGAGGATCTTCTCGGTGCGGTCCAGGAAGCTGCTGCCGCTCACGAAGAGGCGCACGACGGCGATGCGGCGCACCCCTCGGGCCTCGAGGCGCCGGATGGCCTCCTGCAGGGTCTGCGGATCGGCCATGCCGAAGGCCACTTCCAGGGGCTGGCCCTCGCGAAGCGGAGCCACGGCATCGAGGACCGCTTCGTTCCACGCCTCGGAGCCCCCGTGGGCCATCACCAGGACACCGAAGTCGTCGTCCTCCTGGGCCCGGAGCCAACCCGCCGGCGCCACGGCGAGGAAGAGAAGGAGAAGGAGGGAAAGGCAGGGAGCTCGGTCCATCGGCCCGGGTAGGTCCGGAGGGGGCAGGGAGGAGGCGGGATCCCGAGGATCCTATTGCGACCGGGTCTCAATAGCAACCGGCTCTTCGGAGCCGCCTCGGCTCGGAGGCTCTCCCCCAGGGCCGGACCGCCTCCCGGCGGCCGGGGAGCCGCGGGATTCCTGGCTTCGCCGGGCGGGTCGCGCCCGGTGGGCCGGCCGGCTCAAGACCCGGGACCCGGTCCCGCGGGCC
>JALUUN010000083.1 GCA_027021325.1 Planctomycetota bacterium | reverse complement strand
CGGCGCGGCCCGCGAGGCCCTGGCCGCCGCCCCGGGCATCGTCGAGGTCTGGACCACCGCCGTCCTGGGCCGCAAGGGGCGCCCCGCCTGGGAGCTCGCCCTCCTGGCCGAGGCGGCCCGCGCCGGGGCCGCCGAGGAGCTCCTCTTCCGGCACCTCGGGACCCTCGGTCTCCGCCGCCAGGGGGTCTGGCGCCGGCGCCGGCCGCGTTCGCTGCGCCCCCTGGACGGCCCCCTCGGTCCGCTCCCCTGGAAGTGCCGCGAGGACGGCCTGCCCCTGAAGCCGGAGTTCGAGGCCCTGTGCGAGCGAGCCGCCGAAGCGGGCCTCACTCCCTGGGAGGCCTGGCGCCGTCTCCAGGGGGCGGAGGGCCCAGAGGGAAGACGCGGCGGCTGAGCGTCGTCTCCGCTCCGGCGCAGGCGAGGCGCCGGGACGCCGCGGAATCCGGATCCCAGAGAGGATTCGTGTGGTTGAAGTGGGTGAAGACGACGCGCCCGCTGCCGGGTGCGCCGAGGAGCGGCGCCAGGAGCTCGAGGGTCGCCGAGACCGGCGGGTGGGGGACCTCGGCGATCTCGCGGCCGGGCAGCTCGGCAGCGCTCCAGAAGGTCCCGTCCAGGAGCAGCCAGTCGAAGTCCCGGACCAGGCGCCGGAGGTCCCGGTCCCAGGCCTCCCAGGCGTCGATGTCGGGCAGGTAGAGGAGAGACGCCCCGCCCTCGACCCGGAAGGCGAAGGCGTGGGTGTCGGCGAACTCGTCGCGGTGGGGGACGCGCCAGGCCTCGACGCCCAGCCCGGGGGCCAGATCCAGGCGTCCGTCCGGACCCCAGGGGCGGAGTTCGATGTTGCCGAGGGCCACGAGCTGCCTCCAGGGGGCCTCGGTCTCGAGGAAGGCGGCCATGGCGGGACTGCAGTGGACCGGAATGCCCCGCGCATCGAGTCCTTCGCGGCCGAGGTACATGAGGCCGGTGTAGTGGCCGATGTGGGCGTGGGTCAGGAGGATCCCGGCCGGCAGGCGCCCGCGCCCGTGGACCTGCTCGGGCAGGTCGGGCGTTGCATCCACGAGCCACCAGCGGCCGCCGGGGGCGACCAGGGCCAGACCGGCGACCCGGTGCTCCAGCCGCGGACGCGCCCGGGCCTCCCGGCAGTGGGGGCCTTCGCAGGCGAGGTGGGGGATGCCCGCATCCTGGGCGCTGCCCAGGGAGATCGCCGTCCAGACGCTCGGGCCGGAGGCCGCGGGCTTCCCCGGTGCGGAGCAGGCCCCGGGTCCGAGGAGCAGGGCCGGCGCGAGGAGCGACACGGCTCGGAGAAGGCCGCCGCGGAGCGGGAGCCGGGAACGGAAGCGGCGCGTGTGCACGGGGAAGCGCAGAATAGCCCCGTGCCCCGCGGCCGCCTCGCTCCGAGCCCGACCGGCGTCCTCCACCTGGGCAACGCCCGGACCTTCCTGCTGGCCTGGCTCGACCTGCGCAGCCGCGGCGGCGAGCTCCTCCTGCGCGTCGAGGACCTGGACGGTCCGCGGGTGCGCAAGGAAGCCGTGCAGGCGACCCTGGAGGACCTGCGCTGGCTCGGCCTGGACTGGGACGGCCCGGTGGTCCTCCAGAGCCACCGCCTGGACCGGCATCGTGCCGCTCTGGAGCGGCTCCAGGAGGCCGGCCTCGTCTATCCCTGCACCTGCAGCCGCCGGGACATCGAGCGCGCCGCCTCGGCTCCCCACGCCGGCGAGGAGGGGCCGGTCTATCCCGGGACCTGCCGCGGCCGCTGGCAGGACGCCGCCGAGGCGGAGGCGGCCACCGGCCGGCGCCCGGCCTGGCGCTTCCGGGTGCCCGAGGGCCAGCGCATCGGGATCGAGGACCGCTTCGCCGGGCACCGCAGCTTCCCGAGCGAGGGCCTCGGCGACTTCGTCGTCTGGAAGCGCGACGGAACCCCGGCCTACCAGCTGGCGGTCGTGGTGGACGACGCCGAGCAGGGTGTGGACGAGATCCTGCGCGGCGAGGATCTCCTGCCCAGCGCCGCCCGCCAGCGGCTCCTGCAGGAGGCCCTGGATCTGCCGCTCCCGCGCCAGGCCCATGTCCCCCTCGTGGTCGGCGAAGACGGGCGCCGCCTGGCAAAGCGCCATGGCGACACTTCCCTCGCGGGCCTGCGCCGGCAGGGGGTGGAGCCTGCCGAGGTCCGGGCACTGCTGGCGCGCTGGTCCGGCCTCGACGAGGAGGCGGCGCGGGCGGGGCCGGCGGCCCTGCTGGAGGGTTTCGCCCTGGAGCGGGTGCCCCGGGAGCCCGCGGTCTGGCGGCCGGGCCTCCTCGACCCGGGCTAGCGCGGCCGGATCTCCTGGAGGCCGCCGCCGGGGAAGGCGCTCACCTGCGTCGCGGCCAGGATCGAGACCTCGCCCGATTCGAGGAAGCGGTCCTGGAGGCAGGAGCAGCGGGCGAAGGCGGCCTCGGCGGCCCGGCCCTCGGGGGCCTCCTCCAGGGCGCGGGCGAGGGCCTCGCTCGCCGCCTGCGTGACCTCCTCCTCCCCTGCGAGGCCCGTCACTTGGAGATAGGCCTCCCAGGGTCCGGTCCCCGTGCGCAGGGCCTCGAGATAGCGGAGGTGGGCCCCGGGGCCGCCGGACTCGAGGAGCACCCGGACCAGGAGGTGGCTTCCGGTGTGGAACTCGGGGTCGCGCTGTGCCGCCTGGGCCAGGACCTCGCGCTCGTAGTCGGCGTAGTCCATGGCCAGGACCCGGGGCAGCTCAGGGAGCCAGTTGCGGAGCCGGACCTCGGTGCGCCGTCCGCCGGGCAGGACGACTTCCAGGGGCTGGCCCCAGCCGGCCAGGACCAGGCCGCCGTGGAGGAGGTGGTGCAGGTCCTCGGGACTCGGCCGCTCGGCGAGTTCGAAGGAGAGATACTCGGCGAGACCCTCGTTGAGCCACTCGGGGAAGCCGTGGCCCTCGAGAATCCAGTGGGTCAGTTCGTGGCGCAGGAGGGTGCGGAGTTCCTGCTCCCGGGTGTGGCCGAGTTCGATCCGGGGGCGGCCGCCGGGGGAGACGACGAAACGGCCGCTCTCGCCGTCGCGCAACCCGAGCAGGCCGCCCTCGTGGCTGCCACGCCCGCAGTAGACCAGGAGTTCGCTCCCCGGCACGGGGAGATGCAGGCGCTCGGCCAGGACGGCGGCGTCCTCCTGCAGCCAGGAGGCCAGAAGCGGCGCCAGGGCCGGGTCCAGGCCGGGCTCGACCCGGACCTGGACCCGGCCGGCCTCCGCCGCCTGCCAGGAGGGGGCCAGGGAGCAGCTGCCGGCCAGGAGGGCCGGCGCCAGGAGGAGGATCGGGAGCCCAGGAAGTCGGAAAACCATCCAGAGGAAGGGAATCCCCTGGGAAGCGGGCTCTCAGAAAAAATCCAATTTCCTGCTAAAGTCCCTTTGGGAATGACATAAAGGATTTCAGAGTCGAGGGTTGCCGCGGCAGCCCTGCGGGCCCTCAAGGCGTCGAGGCCCCCGGCCGCAGGGGCCGGGGGCCTCGGGGAGGGCGCCTCCGGGACTCAGTCCAGGTAGGGGTCGTCCGGATCGTGGTTGAGGAAGTACTTCGAGAAGGTGTCGTAGGCGTGGTTCGCGTCCCGGACCACCACCTGCGCCTTCTGGGAGAGGTCGTCTCCGATGTTGCGCGTGCAGCCGGCGAAACCGAGGGCGAGCAGGGCCAGGGCGAGGACCCCGAGGATGCGCTGCTTCATGGCGAGGGCGATTCTGGGTTGAGGTGGTGGCCGGCGGGCGAGGCCGTGGAGACCCCGGGCCGCCCGGAGGGGAGAGCCTAGGCGGTCTCCGGCCGGCGGTCAATTCCCCCCCCGGCGCCCGTATCCTCTGCGCCGGCCCATGGCAGAGAACGCCTTCCGAGCGCCCCGGGGGACCCGGGACCGGTTCCCGGAGGATCTGGTCCTCCTGCGGCACCTGGAGCGGACCGCACGG
>JALUUN010000082.1 GCA_027021325.1 Planctomycetota bacterium | reverse complement strand
CTCCCAGAGGAGCGCCGTCTCCCGCTGGTTGGTGATGCCGATGGCCTCGACCGCCTCCGGCCCGGCGCCGGCCGCGGCCAGGGCCTCGCGGCAGACCGATCGTGTGGCCTCCCAGATCTCCTCAGGGTCGTGTTCGACGAGGCCGGGGGCGGGGTAGTGCTGCCGCAGCTCCGTCTGGGCGGAGGCCCGGGGCAGGCCCCGGCGGTCGAAGAGGATCGCCCGGGTGCTCGTGGTCCCCTGGTCGATGGCGAGGAGGAAGCGTTCGGTGTCCATGGTCCTCGGCGCGCCCCTTGCTATTCTGCGGGGGCCGTGAGGGTGGCGCGAACAGGAATCGGGGCGGAGCCGGGGCCGGAGTCCGGCCGGACGCCGGCGGCCCCGCAGGTCCTGGAGCCTCTGGCCTGGATCCTGGCGGCGGACGCCCTGGCCAAGGCCGCGGTCCTCGCCCTGGCCGCGGTCCAGGCCCAGAGCCGCATCCCGGTCCTCGCCGTCGCGGGGGTCTACGCCCTCCTGGGGCTCCTGGCCGTCGCCTGCCTCCGGCCCGCCCTCTCCGTCCCGGGCCGGGCGAGGGTCCTTGCCTTCCTCCTGCCCCTGGAGTTCCTCGTCGGTTGCGTCCTCCTCGACGTCCGGCCGCTTCTCTTTCCCGCCAGCCTCTACCTCCTGCGCCAGGGCCTCGTCCTCGCCCTGCTCCACCGCTGGCGGCCCTCCCTGCGCCTCGGGCTGGCGCTGGCGGTCCTGCCCGTCCTGCCGCCCCTGGTCCTGGAGTTCCAGGCCCCGGCCTGGAGGGCCTCTCCCCCGCCTCTGCTCGAATGGGCCCTGCCGGCGGTGCTCCTGGCCTCGAGCCTGGCCCTCCTGGTGCACACCTGGCGGCGCTTCCCGGGCTACCGTCTGGAGGCGCGGCTCGCCCTGCTGCTCCTGGCCGTTTCCCTCCTGCCCCTGACCGTCCTCGGCCACTTCGGCTACCTCGGCCGGCGGGCCGACCTGGAGCGCAGCCTCGAGGATCGCCTTCAAGGTGCCGCTGCCGGCTACGCCAGCCTCTTCGCCCACGTTCTGGAGGAGATGCAGCGCGACGTGACCACCTGGGCCGGGCTCCCGCCCTTCGCCGGTCTCCTCGCGGACGGCGGGCCGCAGAACGAGGCCGCCGCCCGTCGTGCCCTCTGGACGATCCAGCACGAGTATCCCGAAACCGTCCTTCGTGCGGGGATGCTTCAGAGGGATGGAAGCATCCATCCCCTCAGCCGCTTGGGCCTCGACCCCGCCGACCCCGAGGTGGAGGACTTTCTCGCCGGTTTTTCCCTCCAGCAGCCGCCGGGGCTTCTCCTCTGGCGGCCGCCGGGCGCTCCCGCCCCGGAACTCGTCTTCCATGCCCCGATCCGGGACGCAGGCGGGCGCGTCCCGGGCCGGCTTCTGGTCACGGCGCCTGCCGCACTCCTCGAGAGCCGGAGCCTGCGGATGAAGCAGCTGCTGGACCGGCGTTCCCTGGCCGCCCTCTATGCCCCCGGCCTGGAGGAGCCTCTCGTCCTCACCGCCCGCCGCCTCCCCGGACCCGCGACCGGGGAGCAGGAAGCCCTCCGCGCGGGCGGCGCCGCGTGGATCCGGGCGGTCGCGGAGCTGCCCCTGCCCGGTTGGCGGGTCGCCGCCGTCCAGTCCCGGGAGGTGGCGCGGCTCCAGGCCCTGGAGGAGACCCGGAGCGCCCTGCTCCTGGCCTTCGGCGTGCTGGTGGCGGGCGCCGCCCTCGCCCTGGTCCTGGCGCGGCGCTTCACCGCTCCCCTGAAGACCCTGGCCCAGGCCGCCGAGCGGGTCCGCGCCGGCAACCTCTCCGTGCAGGTGCCCGTGTTCTCCGACGACGAGGTCGGCGAGCTCAGCCGGGCCTTCAACCAGATGACCGCCGAGCTGCGCCTCGCCTGGGAGGACCTGCAACAGGAGATCCGCCGCAGCCGCGAGGCCCACGACCGGCTGGAGCGGAGTGAACAGCGCTACCGGCAGCTCGTGGAGGAGGCACCGCTGGGCGTCGTCGCCACCGACCGGCGGGGGCGCATCACCGCCGTGAATCCGGCGGCCCTGGATCTTCTGGGGGCGCCCTCCGCAGACTTTCTCCTCGGTCTCGCCGCCCCCTTCAGCGGCAACCCCACTCTCCGCGAGCATGCCGGCCGGGCCATCCAGCGCATCCGCCAGGAGGGTCAGGCCTCCGGCGAGTTCCACTTCACCTCCCGCTGGGGGAGGGAAGTGGATCTGCGCTACCAGGCGGTTCCGATCCGCGGCGCCCGCGGCCGCGTCGAGGGCTACCTGCTGGTCCTCGAGGACCGCTCGCGCCGGCGCGCCCTGGAGGAGCAGCTGGGCCAGGCCCAGAAGATGGAGGCCCTGGGCGCTCTGGCCGGCGGCATCGCCCACGACTTCAACAACCTGCTGACGGCGATCCTCGGCGGCATCCAGCTCGCCCGCCTGGAGGAGGCCACCGGCGAGGAGTTGCAGCGCAGGCTTCAGGAGGTCGAGGAGGCGGCGCTGCGGGCGACCTCCCTGACCTCCCAGCTCCTGCGTCTGGCCCGGCCCGAGGCTCCGGAGTTCCGGCGCCTCTCCGTGGAGAAGGTCGTCGAGGACACGGCCGCCCTCCTGCGCCGGACCCTCCCGGAGAACCTGGATCTGCGGCTGCGCCTCGCCGGCGGCCTGCCGCCGGTCGAGGGAGACGCAGGGCAGCTGCAGAACGCGCTGCTGAACCTCGCCATCAACGCCCGCGACGCCCTCGAGGGCTCGGCCGGAACCCTTCTGATCGAGACATCCCTGGTGTGCCTGGGCTCGGAGGACGTGCAGCGGAATCCGCAAGCCCGGCCGGGCGCTTTCGTCCGCATCCGGGTCCAGGACGACGGTCCGGGCATCCCTGCGATCCACCGCGAGCGCATCTTCGATCCCTTCTTCACGACCAAGGAGCCCGGGCAGGGGACGGGGCTCGGCCTGGCCATGGTCGCTTCCTGCCTGGACGCCCACGGCGGCTGGATCCAGCTGGCCCCCGAGCCCGGACCGGGTGCCTGTTTCGACCTCTTTCTGCCCATCCTTCGCGAGGAGATCGGGGCCGGCGAGGTGCGGGAGCCGGCGGCCGGCGCCAGCCTGGAGGAGGGCCAGGGCCGGATCCTGGTGGTGGACGACATGCCGGCCATCACCGGGCTGGCGCGGGAGATCCTGGAGCGGGCCGGCTACGAGGTCCTGACCGCCCGCAACGGCCGCCATGCCTGGTCGCGCCTGGAGGAGATGGGGGAGGAGATCGATCTGGTCCTCACCGACCTGGTCATGCCCGAGGCCGGGGGCCGCGAGCTCCTCCAGGAGATGCGCCGGGCCGGCATGGACCAGCCCGTGATCCTGTTCAGCGGCTACGCCCTGGGGGCCTCCGAGGAGGAACTCCTGGAGGAGGGTTTCGCGGCGGTGGTGGCCAAGCCCTTCGACGCCCTGGGCCTGTGCCGGGTGGTCGGCCGTGTCCTGCGGAGCCGCCGGCTCCGGACTCCTGCGCGGAGGGAAGACCATGACTGAGGCCGCGGCCGCCGCCTGGCGCGCGTTCGATCCCGCTCCTCCCGTGGCGGAGGCGCGCACGCCGCCGCCCTCCTGGTACCTGGATCCGGGCTTCCTCGAGCTGGAGCGCCGGAGCGTCTTCCACCGCCACTGGATCCCGGTGACGCGGGCCGCTCTTGTGGCCGCTCCGGGCGCCGTGCAGGCGGGGGTGCACCTGGGCCGGCCCTGGCTCGTGGTCCGGGACGAGGACGGCCGCCTGCGCGCCTTCCACAATGTCTGCCGCCACCACGCTTCGCCGGTGGCGTGCGGCGGCCAGGAGGTCCGGGAACTGGTCTGTCCCTACCACGGCTGGACCTACGCCCTCGACGGGAGACTGAAGCGGGCCCCGCGCCTGGGCCGGGTCGAGGGCTTCGAGCCGGCGGCCCACGGCCTGCGGCCGC
>JALUUN010000081.1 GCA_027021325.1 Planctomycetota bacterium | reverse complement strand
TGGACCTCGCCGCCTGATCTCCTGGCCCGGAAGTGATCCAGCGGATGGGGCCAGATTCTACCAGGTCTTCCAAGGCGCCTCCCCACTGTTCCACATCCTCTCCAGCATGCTCCACTCCCGATACGTATCCATCGGAAGCCAGAACCCCTCATGCGGAAAGGCCATCAACTGCCCGTCCGCCGCCAGTCTCTGCAAGGGCTCGCGCTCGAAAATCAGGTCCTCACGGTCGTCCAGGTAATCAAACACGCCCCGGTTCAACACGAAGTACCCCCCATTGATCGCCGCCTGCCCGACCTCGGGCTTCTCCTGGAAGCGCACCACCTGGTTGCCTTCGAGCTCCAGGTCGCCGAAGCGGCTCGGCGGACGCACGGCCGTCAGGGTCGCGATCTTCCCGTGGCTCTTGTGGAACTCGATGAGCCGCCCGATGTCGATGTCAGCGACACCGTCCCCGTAGGTGAGCATGAAGGTATCGCCCTCGATGTACTTCTCGACGCGCTTCACGCGCGCCCCGGTCAGGGCCTCGATCCCGGTCTCGGCGAGGACCATGCGCCAGCCCATCTCCTCGTGGTGGCCGCCGTCGCGCTTCTCTGCCCGCGGATGCGCCTGCACGTCGCTGTCTCCGACCGTCAGCTCGACGTCGCTGTGCATCAAGTGGTAGTTGAGGAAGTAGGACTTGATGTCCCATCCCCGGTACCCGAGGCAAAGCACGAAGTCCTTGTGCCCGTAGTGGGCATAGGTCTTCATGATGTGCCACAGGATCGGGTAGCCCCCCACCTTGACCATCGGCTTGGGGACGTTCTCGACCTCGCCGCGGATGCGCGTGCCGCGTCCGCCGCACAGAAGGACTGCCTGCATGGAATCCGGTCCTCTCGGGGTTCGGGGCTGGAGGGGGAGGTCCGCGGCCGCACCGGCGGCTCCTCCGGGGAGCCTCGACCGGGGCCGGAGGCGCGTATCATACCCCGCCCCGGCGCTGCGGTCGGCACCGCGCCGCCTTCCGTCCATGGCCCCGGACCGCCTCCCCTCCCTCATCCAGGCCGGCACCCGCGTCCTCGTCTGCGGTGGCGGAGGCTTCATCGCCTCCCACCTCCTGCCCCTCCTCGAGGAGCGCCGGGCCGACCTCCGCATTCAGGAACTCCCGGACTACGCCGCGCGCCTGGAGCGTTTCCCGCAGTCCGCCATCCTGCCCGGCTCCCTCCTGGACCCCGACGTCCAGGAGGCCATCCGCGCCTTCGACCCCGAAGTGGTCTTCAACCTCTCGGGCTACACAGACCAGTCCCACAGCCGGGACAATGACGATCGGCAGGAGCGAGAGCACTTCGCCGCCGCCCGCGGCCTGGCCCGCGCCGTCTTCCCCGAGCCCGGCGCCACCAGCCTCCGCCGCTGGGTCCAGACCGGTTCCAACGAGGAGTACGGCCACAACCCCATCCCCCACCGCGAGGACCAGGCCCCGGCTCCCGTCTCCGCCTACTCCGTGGCCAAGGCCGCCGCCACCCTCTACGTGCGCATGCTGCACCAGTCCCAGGGCTGCCCGGTGGTCGTGGTCCGGCCCTTCGTCGTCTACGGCCCCGGCCAGAGCCGCGGGCTCGTACCTTTCGCGGTCCGCGCCGCCCTCGAGGACCGGGCCTTCGACACCACCGAGGGCACTCAGTGCCGCGACTTCGTCTATGTCGAGGACATCGCCCGCGGCTTCCTCGCCGCCGGCGACACCCCCGGCGTGGACGGCGAGATCTTCAACCTCGGCTCCGGTGTCGAGACACCGATCCGCGAGCTGCTCAAGACCTGCTGCCGTCTCGCCGGCGGCGGACGCCCGAACTTCGGAGCCATACCCCTGCGCGAGGGCGAGATCCTGCGCATGCAGGCCGACATCACCAAGGCCGGGCGCCTCCTCGGCTGGCAGCCCGAGGTCTCCCTCGAGGAGGGTCTGCAACGCATGATCGAGGCCTTCCGCTCCGCTCCGGCCGCCTCCTCTTGAGACCGTCATGGCCGACCCGCACGCCACGCCCGCCGCCTCCCTCTCTCTCGAAGGCCGACCTGCGGGCGAGGTCCAGTTCTCGGCCGTCATCCCCTGCTGGGACGAGGAACCGAACATCCTGCCCCTCGCCGAGCGCCTGCAGAAGGTCTTCGAGGAGCAGATCGGCTGCCGCGACTTCGAAGTGATCTTCATCGACAACGGCAGCACGGACGGCGGCCTGGAGCTCATGCGCCGCCTGCACCGCGAGGATCCGCGCTTCAAGTATCTCTCCCTGTCCCGCAACTTCGGCCACGCAGGAGCCGTCTGCGCCGGCTTTGACGCCGCCCGCGGGCGCTTCGTGGTCCTCATGGACGGAGACCTCCAGGATCCGCCGGAGATGATCGCCCGCTTCTGGGAGCGCTACCGCAATGGCGACCTGGACGTCGTCTACGGCGTCCGCGAAAAGCGCGAGAAGGAGAGCTTCCTCAAGAAACTGGGGATGAAATGGTTCTACCGGGTCTGGCGGCGCACGGCCTACATCCACATCCCCCTGGACGCCGGAAACTTCTGCCTCATGAACCGCAAGGTGGTGGATGCCCTGGTGACCATGCGCGAGCGTGGGCGCTTCGTCCCCGGCCTCCGCGCCTTCGTCGGCTTCCGCCAGGACGGCATCCCCTTCGTCCGTCCGGGCCGCGCCGCCGGCGAGGCCAAGACCAACTTCTTCATCCTCAGCGGCATCGCCATCGAGGGGCTGCTGGCCTTCAGCGTCTTCCCTCTGCGCCTGCTCATGATCACCGGCCTCGTTGCCATGGGCCTGGCCTTCGTCATGGCGGTCTTCGTCGCCGGGGCCCGCATCGGCTCCTGGATCACCGGCGAGGAGCTGAGCCCCCTCATCGGCAACCTCAGCGCCGCCTACCTCCTCCTCGGCGGCGCCAACATGCTCGGCATCGGCGTCATCGGCGAGTACGTCGGCCGCATCTATCAGGAGGTCAAGCAGCGCCCGATCTACGTCGTGCGCGAGGCCGGCCTCGGCGCCGGCACGGCCTCGGAGTCCTGAGCCGCCGCGGCGAGCCACTCCGGGTCGTCCAGGTCCAGCTCGTGGCCGGCCCAGGGGTGGCTCCACAGCCGCATCCTCTGCCCCCGCGCGATCCTCCGGCTGCAAGCCGGGGCGACGAAGCGGTCGCCCTCGCCGACGACGATGCGCACCGAAGGCGGAAGCCGGCGCGGGCAGAAGAAGCCGGCCCCGGCGACGAACTGCCGGCGGAAGGCGGCCGGCAACAGGGGGATGCGCCGCTCCACCTCGGCAAAGCGCTCCTGCAGGGCGGCGTCACCGCCGCGAGCGTTGCTGATGGCCGGAAGCAGGATGCGCTCGCGCTCCAGGGGATCGGGCGTGCGCAGCAGCCGGGCGATGCTGCGCCAGGCGAGCGGCGTCAGACGCTCCCACGGGGCCCCGTACTGGCCGGCGCTTCCGTTCACCGCGATCACCCGGGCGAAGTCCCCGGGATGCCGGGCGGCCCAGGCCAGGCAGGTCATGGCTCCCAGGGAGACACCGAGGATCCCCCACGGCCCCTCGCCGGCCCCGGGCAGCTCCAGGAAGCGGCGCCGCAGACTCCGGACGATGCCGGCCACGCTCCAGGGCGCCGTCTCGTCCCGAGCCTCGCCCATGCCGGGGAGGTCCAGGCGAAACACGCGGGCACCAGTGGCCTCGAGGATCTCCGGGAACTCGGCCCAGTGACCGGCCTGCCGGCCCAGGCCACGCAGAAGCAGCCAGGAAGGAAGAGGGCCCGAGGGAGGAGCGTCGGCTTCCATGGGGATCGAGGCGGGTTCGGAGGAGGACTCTAGCACCGGCGCCGCCGGCAGCGCCCCGCCCGCCTCTCGTGCCCTGCTCCCGCGCCCCACGCCCCGCGCGCCCCGCGCGCCGCGTCCCACGCCCGCGTCCCACGCCCGCGTCCCACGCCCGCGTCCCACGCCCGCGCCCCACGCCCGCGCGCCACGCCCGCGTCC
>JALUUN010000080.1 GCA_027021325.1 Planctomycetota bacterium | reverse complement strand
GGCCGTGGACCCCGCGAACCTGGCCTTCTCCGACGTGGACGACTTCGTGGTCCGCCTCCAGGACGGCACCGCCCACCTCCTCCTCGAGGATGATCGTGCTGGCAACGACGACCTCTGGTACCACCAGGCCAGCGACGGCGCTGCCTGGTCTGCGGGCCTGCGTCTGGACCAGGACAGCTCCGGCACCGGACTGATCGTCAGCAACCGAAGCCTCCGTCTGGTCGTGGACGGCAGCCGCCTGCACGCCGTCTGGCTGGAGGACCGGCGAACGGCTTCGCTGACCGACGAACTCTACTACCGCCGTTCCCTGGACGGCGGCCTGACCTGGGAGCCGGAACAGCAGCCCGGGGACTGGCAACCGGCCGTGGACGAGGTCTCGAACCCGGCCCTCGCCGCCCGTGGCGACACCGTCCTCCTGGCCTGGAGCGACGACCGCGACGCCCCCGACTTCCCGCCGCGGGTCGTGGCCAGCGCCGACGGCGGCGCCACCTGGGGGACGCCCGTGGTCTTCCCCGGCGCCGGTGTCGCCGACCAGGAGGTGCGCGGCCTGGCGCTGCGCCTGGACGCTTCGAGCGCCATCCTCGGCTGGTTCGACTCCAGCTCGACGCCGTCGCTGGCGAGCGTCCGCCCGCGCTTCGCCTTCACCACCGACGGCGGCTTCTCCTGGTCCGAGACCTACGACCTGTCCACCTTCTCCTCGAACCAGTCCGTGGACGGGGAGGAGGCCAGCTGGTGCTTCGAAGGCGGCAGTTTCACCGCCGTGGTCGTGGACGGAGGCGGTCCCGCGGCCTCCCCCCAGGTGCTCGCCGGTGGCATGCGCCTGCCCTGGATCGGCGCCACCCTCAGCCTCACGAACCTGTTCATGACCATGGACGGGATCGACCCGGCCTACGAGGGCCAGACCGCCCGCTGGGCAGGGAGCACGAACCTCGACGGTTTCCCCCACCCCGACAATCCGGAACTCAGCCTCGACCTTGGCCCGAGTTCGTCCCTGGACTACACCCTCCAGCACATCAATCTCCTTTCGACAGTCATCCAGGGCGGGGCCGCCGTCTCGGACATCCTCCCGATCCCGCCCTTGGTCTCCGGCCGCACCTACTTCGCCCAGGGATGGATCGTGGACAACGGCCTCGGTCTGCTGCCGACCGATGTGATCACCATCACCTTCCCCTGAGCCCGCCGCGGCTCAGGCGCGGCTCGCCTGCAGGCGCGGAACGACCGCCCCCTGGAAGGCCTCCATGTTCCGGATCACGCGGTCACAGTCGTGGTTGAAGAAGTCGAACCAGAGCATGAGACGGTCCTCGGGGTGGAAGCGCTCCCGGATCTGCCGCGCGACTTCCTCGGCGTCCCCCACCAGGGCGTTGTCGGCGGCGTTCCGGACCCGCGCCGGGTCGAGGGTGCCCTCCAGGGCCGTCCAGTAGGCACCCAGGGCCGCTTCCGCCTCCTCCCGCGCCGCCCGGCGGCGGGCCTCGGGGCCCGGCCCGGCTTCCTCGTTCAAGAAGACGAAGACCGTCCGCGGCATGAACTCCCGGCGCCAGGGGCCCCCGTCCGGGTGGAAAGCGCAGGCCATCCGGCGGTGGGTGTCCTCGATGACCTCCGGGCGGGTGATGGACAGGTTGAAGACCCGCACCGGCAGGATCCGGTTCACCTCCTCCTGAAGAACCGGATCGTGGCTGCCGAGATAGAGCTCCAGGAGCTCGCGCCGCCATTCCCGGGGGACGATCTGGAGCACCTCGAAGTCCCAGCGGCGGTCCACCCGGATGCAGCCGTCGTCGCCGAGCCGCCCTTCCTCGGCCGCGGCCTGGCGCGCCCGTTCCCAGTCCTCCTCGCTCCGGAAGGAGCTCCGGCAGAGGACGGTCCGGCGCACCTCCTCGCTGGAGAGGACCTCGCCCCGGAGCAGACGCAGGAAGATTTCACAGGCCTCGGCGAAGACCTTGCCGCGGAGAGCCGGCCAGGCCGCCTCCTCGGTCCGGTTCCGGGGCCGGATGCCGCTGGCCCGGTTCATGAACTCGAAGCGCCCGGCGGCGAAGCCCAGGCGCAGGGGCCGGCGTTCGGCCTCCTCGAGGCCATGGAGGGTCAGGAAGGCCGCGACCCGCTCGGCGTGGGCGATGGGCCCGCCGTTGACCAGGAGGTTCATCACGGCGGAGCCGGCAGCGATCCGCTTCGTGCGGCGGTAGATGTGGCTGGCCAGCTGCAGAAAGTCCACGTTCAGACCGACCTCGCCCTCCCAGTGCGGGATGACCGGACGGGGATGACGCTTCTGGACCTCGCTCGAGAGGTGGGACTCGGCCACCCAGGCCGTGCCGTAGCCGAGGGCGTCGCCGGCCTCCACCTGCCGGAAGAAGTTGCGGAACATCTCCGCCTCCGACGGCAGGTAGCCGGCCACCGGCGTCTGGCTGATGGAAAAGAAGAGGTCGAACTGCATCCTCAGATGCCGCGGGTGCGGCCCCCATCCACGGCGATGCTCTGGCCGCGGATGTACCCGGCCCGGGGCCCGGCGAGGAAGGCGACCAGCGCCGCGATCTCCTCCGGACGCCCGAGACGCCCCTCGGGGACCTCCGCCAGCCAGGCCTCCAGAACTTCACCGGGTGTGCAAGCGCGCCGGGCCGCAACCTGCTCCTTCAGGGCCCGCAGCCGATCGGTGTCCGTGAAGCCCGGCAGCACATTGTTGATCGTGACCCCCGGCGGCAGCTCCCGGGACCAGCTCTTGGCCCAGGAGGCAACGGCGCCGCGGATCGTATTGCTGACCCCGAGGCCCGGGATCGGCTCGCGCACCGAGGTGGAGACGATGTTCAGGATGCGCCCGTAGCCGGCAGCGGCCATCCCCGGCAGGAGTGCCCGAACCAGAACCTGGGAGGACAGGACGTGACGCCCGAAGGCGGTGAGGAAGTCTTCTTCCCGGGCCTCGCTCAAGAGCCCCGAGGGCGGACCGCCGGCGTTGTTCACGAGGATGTGGAAGGATCCATCCGCTTCCAGGAGTTCCTCGACCGCGCGCCGCGTCTCCTCACGCCGATCCAGGTCGGCGGCCAGGAAGGCGGCCCGCGGAGCTCCGGCAGCCTCGAGTTCCGGGACCAGGGCCGCGAGCCGGTCGCGACTCCGGGCCAGGACCGTGACCTCGGCGCCTGCGGAGGCCAGGGCCAGGGCGCAGGCGCGGCCGATTCCGGCACTGGCACCGCAGACCAGGGCCCGCCGTCCCGCCAGCTCCCCGCTCATGCGCCGGTCTCCCGCTCCTGCTGGACGCGGCTGCGCAGCTCCCAGAGCTCCGGGAAGAACCGGTGGGGAAGACGCGACTCGAGGAACTCCCGTCCGCTCGATCCGCCGGTGCCGCGCACGCCGCCGATGGTTCGCGAGACCATGAGGATGTGGACCGCGCGCCACTGGCTGAACAGCGAGTCCACGTCGAGGAGGGCCTCGAGGAGCAGCACGCGGTGGTACTCCGTCCCCGGATCCTCGTAGAGGTCCTGCAGGACGGCGACCAGTTCCTCGTCCAGCAGGTGAGGGCGGGACACGTCGCGCTCGAGAACGCGGGCGGGAACCGGCACTCCTTCCCGCGCCAGGCAGCGCAGGGCCTCGTCCCACACGGAGGGCTCCTGCAGACGCCGGCGCAGGCGGGCCGTGGCCGCCTCATCGCCGGCAAAGAAACGCAGGAAGAAGTCCTCGCGCAGACCGTAGGCGTACTCGATCTCGCGGAACTGCACGGACTGGAAGCCACTGGCCGGCTTCAGCCGGTCGCGGAAGCCGGCGAACTCCACGGGGGTCAGGGTCTCGAGGAGGCGGATCTGCCGGACCAGGCATTCCAGGATGCCCTGGACCCGCTTCAGGATCTTGAGAACCCGGCTGATGCTGCCCTCCCGCAGGCAGACCAGCAGGAGATCCGTCTCGTGGAGCACCTCCTTGAACCAGAGTTCGAAGCTCTGGTGGATGACGATGAAGAACATCTCGTCGTGGTGCGGCGGGTCGCTCAACTGCCGCTGCAGGGACAGGAGCTCCGGCACCCGCAGGTAGGAGTTGTAGTTCAGCTCCTCCAGCCTCAGGTTCTGGTATTCCGCGGACGGCTCCGGCACGCGGCCAGGATACAATCGCGCCATGGCCGCCTGGCTGGTGAAGGAGGAGCCGGATGCGTATCCCTGGGAGCGCTTCGCCGCCGAAGGCCGCACGGCCTGGACCGGGGTGCGGAACTACGGCGCACGCCTGCACCTGCGGGCCATGAAGAAGGGGGATCCGGTGGTCTACTACCACACCGGCCGCGAACGCGCCGCCGTCGGCCTGGCACGGGTGGTCCGGGAGGCCTACCCGGATCCGACCGTGGATCCGGGGGCCCAGCGCCGGGACTGGTCGGCAGTGGACCTGGAGGCGCAGTGTCCCTTCCCTCGCCCGGTGCCCCTGTCCGTCCTCCGGGAGGATTCCCGCTTCCGGGACTGCGCCCTCCTGCGCCAGGGCCGGCTCTCGGTCCTGCCCCTGAGCGAGAAGGAGTTCCAGGCCCTCCTCGAACTCGCCGGTCTCGACGGGGAAGCCTGAGGATGGCGGAAGCCGGGATCCCCTGGCTGCGCCTGGGCAGCCCGCCGCGCGGCCCTTTCGTCTATCGCCGCCAGGTCGAGCAGGCCCCCCGAGGCCTGGAGGCCGGCACCCAGGTCGAGCTCCGCGACCGCTCCGGCCGTTGCCTGGGCTACGGTCTCTACCACCCCCGCTCCGAGGTGGCGGTCCGGATCCTGCACCGGGAGGACCGGCCCCTGGCCGAGGAGGATCTCCGGCGGCGTGCCCACGCCGCCCTCGAGCGCCGCCGGCTCCTCGGCCTGTTGGAGCTCCCCATGCTCCGCCTCCTCCACGCCGAGGCCGACGACCTGCCGGCCCTGGTCGTGGACCGCTACGGACCCGCCCTCGTGGCCCAGCTCCACAGCCGTGCAGCCCTGCCCTTGTGGCGGGCCGTGGCGCCGGTCCTGCGCGGGCTCCCCGGAGTCGAGACCGCCCGCGCCTTCCTGGAAGCCTCGGCGGCCCGTGCCGAACGCGAGCCGCCCTGGGAGGAAGAGGATCCCGGCTTCCCCGCCCGCATGGTCCTCGAAGAGCACGGTCTGCGCTACGAAGTGCCCCTCCGCGGCGGCCACAAGACCGGTTTCTTCTGCGACCAGCGCGACAACCGTCGCCGCCTCCGCGCACTCGCGTCAGGCCGCCGCGTCCTCGACCTGTGCTGTTGCAGCGGCGGCTTCGCCTTGAACGCCGCCGCCGCCGGCGCCCGCGAGGTCCTCGGTGTGGATCTGGACCAGGAGGCCGTAGCCCAGGCCCGGCGCAACGCCAACCTCAACCAGGCGGTCCTGGCCGTGCGCCCGCGTTTCGTCCAGGCCGACGCCTTCAGCTACCTGCGCACCCTGCAGGCCAACGGCCGGCGTTTCGACCTCGTGATCCTCGACCCTCCGAAGCTCATCCGCAGCCGGCGCGAGATGGAAGCGGGAATCGCCGGCTACCACGATCTGAACAAACTGGCCCTGGCCCTGGTGGAGGACGGCGGCCTGCTGCTGAGCTGCTCCTGTTCCGGCCTCCTGCGTCCCCAGGACTTCCGCCAGGTCCTGCGCCGGGCCGCCCGCACCGCCGGCCGCAGCGCCCGACTTCTGGGCTGGACGGGCGCCGGGCCCGACCACCCGGTCCGCCTCGACGTCCCCGAGTCCGAGTATCTGAAGGCCGCCTGGCTGCAGCTGGGCGATCCCGCGCCTCAAGGCTCGGGGTCGAGCATGTAGCCCAGCAGACGCTTGCGGTTGCGCCCATCGGCGGGATCCTCGTAGATCTCGCGCCGCAGGACCAGGACCTCGTGGCGGCCGTCGCCATCCAGGTCGAGAGCGGTCATGGCGTGGGGCGCGGTCCAGCCCTCCGGCGCCGGCACCCGGAACAGGGGCTTGCGACCGTGGGTCAGGCTGATGGCGAGGGAGGCGCGCCCCAGGAGCCACTCCGTGGCCGTGCGGATGTTCAGGTCCAGGCTGCCGCGGGCCGTCAGGAGCTGCCGGATGAAACGCTGCGTATGGCCGTCCAGGACCGAGGGGTCGCGCAGCACGCCGGCGTAGCCGCGCAGCTCCCCGAATTCGTCCAGGACCACAAGATCGGTCCACTGGCCGTCGCCGTCGAAGTCGGCCAGACGCACGACGGTCCGGCGCAGGGAATCGCCCTGGTCGCGGGTGTTCAGGAGCTCGCGCACCGAGGGGATATCCACCTCGAGCTTCCGGGACTGAGGCATGGGCCGCTTCTCGAAGCGACCGTTCCCGCGGCCGCGGAAGGCGAGGACGTCCACCTCCAGACTGGAAGAGGTGACGAACATGGTCAGAAGCTTCGCCAGGCTCACGTCCTGGACCTTGATGATCACCAGGTCCGGATAGGGATCGTCGTCGATGGGCGTGGCCAGGGCGTAGAGGACGTTGCCGGCCACGGGGTACTGGTCCCGGACACGCCGAAGATCGATGCCCTGCTCGCCACCCATGTAGACCACGACCGTTCCTCCCACCAGAACGATGAGATCCAGGGCGCCGTCCCGGTCGAGATCCGACCACTCCTCGGCGACGTTGTAGCGCGAAAGGCCGGCGACGTTGCCGGCGTCGATTCGGAAGGCGCCCAGGAGCTCCTCGAAGCGCCGCAGGTCCACGGTCGTCGTCGGCTCCAGCGGCAGGCCCTCGGGCCCGGCGATGTACTGGCGGATGATGCGCCCCTCCTCGGTGATCAGGAGGTCCGGCCGGCCGTCGCCGCTGAGATCGCGCATATTCAGACGCGGTACGCGCAGACGCCGGGTCACGCGGCGCAGGAGCCCGCTGCGCGGGGTTCCGGTGTCCATCTCCAGTTCGGCGGCGACATCCAGGTCGCGGCCCTCCGAGAAGCCCTCCGGCCCGCCGAAGAAGAGGCGCATGCGGTCGGCCAGAGGCACAACCAGGTCGGTCCAACCGTCGCCGTTCAGGTCGCGCAGGAAGTCGGCGCGACGCGCCCCCCGCGGCAGCCGGCCGGGATCCCCGAGATCCCGAAGGAGCGGTCCGGACCAGCCCAGCTCGGTTCCGCCCTCTCCCTTCCGCAGCTCCAGACGCCACAGCTCGCGGCCGTCCACCAGGGCCAGGAAGGCGTCCCGCCCCTCCCGGAAGGGGTCCGCCACCGTCCAGAGGGAAGCCTGACCGGGAATCACCGCCCGCAGTTCCCGGGCCGGGAGACCGCCGCCCCGCTCGAGAAGCAGGATGTTCTCCTGGTTCACGCGCAGCCACTCGCGGACCCCGTCGCCGTCCAGGTCGGCCAGGGCCAGATGCCCCGGCGCCGGGTCGATGCGCACCGGCGTGATCCGCGGCCCGCTCGGAGCCGCGCCCTGCGGGGCTTCGGGCAGAGCGAGAAGCAGAGCGGCGAGGATCAAGGCAGGCTCACCCAGGTCTCGACCACGTCGCTGAGGAGGTGGGTGACGACGAAGTCGCCGATGCCGTCACCGTTGAGGTCCTGGACCTGGAGAAAGGCCTCGGCAGCGTCCAGCTCGACGCGCAGGCTCGGGTCGCCGAAACGGATCTCGGATCCCCGCCCCACGAGGGGGCGTACCTCCACGGTCCCCTTGGCGTCGCTCTCCAGGAGGTCCACCCGGCCGTCGCCGCTAAGGTCCGCCTCCAGGGGCGGGATCAAGGCGAAGGCCTCGAACTCCTCGACGTCGAAGGAACGTTCGGAGAGGATCCGTGGGCGTCTGCGGAAGCGTCCCTCCTCGGTCGCCGGATAGAGAAAGACACTGTGCCGGATGCGCACTCCCTGAAGCCCCAGTTGCACGAGGTCGGTGGACCACGAGGTCACGGCCAGGTCCCGCCGGCCGTCCCCGTCCACGTCCAGGATCCAGGGATCGGCCCGGGAGGACTCCAGGACCGCGATCCCCGCCGGCTGGCCGAGCGCCGCGCCCTCGGCGAAGGCGTCGTGGTAGAGGAGGATCTGCCATTCCTCGCTCAGGGGGTTGGAACCCTGGCTGCGGACCACCAGGAGATCAGCCGCCGGGCCACCGCCGGCCTCCACCAGCTGCACGGACTCGAGGTCGTACGCCTCCTCCCCTCCCTCCTTCTCCAGACGCAGGCTGAGACCGGGTTCCGGCTCCAGGGACACCGCCCCGCTGGAGTCCCGCCGGGCACGCAGGACGTGGAGGGCCCCCCCCGCGAACCAGGCGAGATCGCGAAGACCGTCGCCGTCCGCATCGGCCAGGAAGGGCAGAGGCTGGCTCTCCTCGGCAAAAAGGATCGGCGGCGGATCCAGGGCCGCGTGGTCCTCGTCCGGGACCAGGAGGCCGGCGAGAGTCTGGGCGGTGAGCTCGAAGGCCATGAGCTTGAAGCGCCGCTCGCCGGCGGGAGCCTGCCCGGGGACCGGCCGCAGCGAGGCTCCGCCCATGACCCGGCCCGTTCCCGACACCAGAAGCAGCCCATCGGCCGTCGCCAGAGCGACCTCATCCACACCGTCGCCGTCCACGTCGGCAATGGCCTCCCAGCGGGGCAGGGCACGCAGGCCGGAAACGTCCAGAAGCATGGGGGCCCGGACAAGGCGCCGCAGGTTCCCGGCGTAGCCCTCGTCCCGCGGATCGAAGACGTAGGCGGCGTCGCGGGCCAGGAACAGGAGCTCCCGGCCCGGCGTCTCCGGATCGAACTCGCCGACTCCCCAGCCGACGATGCCCGACTTCAGCTCGTGCCGGAGATCGGGCTCCTGGGGGTAGGCGCCGTTGGGCCGGAGCAGATGGATGTCCAGGAGGCGCAGGCCCAGCTCGCGGTCGTAGCGCGGGAGCAGCAGGTCCAGACGCCCGTCTCCGTCCACGTCGGCCAGGGCGAGGTCCAGGCGTTCGGCTTCGACGCCGATCTGGGTGCGGACGTGGGTCACCCGGGTCTGGGCCGGAAGGCCCACGGCCAGGAGCAGGACCGCAGCAGCCGCCAGGAGCCCTCTCACCGGGGCCCGACCTCCTCCGGTACCGGAACCAGCGCCGACTCGAGGACCGGCTCCCCCGTGGTCCAGGAGATGAGGCCGAGGATGCAGTACTCGGTTTCGCCGCCCACGCGGTCTCTTTCGAAGAGGCTCAAGAGGACGAGGTTGCCGATCACGAGTTCCTCACGGTCCTGGCTCCGGTCCCGCTCCCAGTGCCACAGGGGGAAGAGGGAGCTCTCCACCAGTACCTTGCCAGGATCCCAGGCGCTGCACTCGATCTCCAGTTCCCGGGCCGGTTCCTCGGAGGAGTTCCCGCTCCGCAGCAGGCGGAAGCGCGCGGCCGCCCCGGGCTCCAGTTCGCGCTTGATCCGGCGCACGAGTTCGGCGGCGGAGCCGGGATCGTGGCCCTGGAAGGACAGCACCCGGTCGCCGGTGCGGGCGCCGGCCTCCTCCAGGGGACTCTCCTCCAGGAAGAGGGCGATCTCCGGCCAGGCGCCCGGGCCGCGCGTGTCCCGGAAGGCGACGCGGAGAAGCCCGCGCTCCACGTGGTAGAGGGTGCGTCCCCGGCCCCGGGCCTCCTGGACCTCCAGAGCCACGTCCAGCTCGAAGACCCGGTGGCCCCGCTCCAGGCGCAGGCTCACGGTCCGGGGCTCCTGGATGCCGAGAAGCAAGGACTCCAGGCGGCCCGGGTCGTCTACCCGGGTCTCGCCGAAGCGCAGGAGCACATCGCCGGGACGGATGCCGGCCCGCGAGGCCGGGCTGCCGGGCTCCACGCGGCGCACCCGCACGCCGGGCCGCAGCTCGATCTCCTCCAGGCTGTCGGACTCGTTGGGCGCCACCTCCAGGCCGAGCCAGGCGTGGGCCGGGGGCACTTCCTCCACGGCGCCCTCGATCTCGCGCAGCCAGGCCAGATCCCGCTCCTCCCAGCGGCTGCTGCAGGAGGCACCCAGGAGAAGGGCGAGGAGGGCGACGGCGAGGCGGAGCGGCGGAGGCATCACAGACGCCGGCGGCGGAAGACCCAGGGCAGGAGCCCGGCGAAGAGCACGGCCGCGGCCCAGGAGCCGCGGGTGCCGGCCTGCAGGGCCTCGGGATCCGGCAACGGCTGATCGGTGAAGCCCTCGGCCACGCGCGCGGCCTGGGCCAGGAGATTGTCGGGGCCCAGCCAGGGCAGCCAGTCGAAGAACAGCACGTGGGCGTGGTCCCCGAGGAAGGAGAGTCCGAACAGGGTCATGAGGAGCACGCTTCCCAGGGCCGCCATGGTGGCCAGGGCGCCGCCGGGGAAGACCGCGGCGGCCAGGAGAGTGTAGAGGCTCAGGGCGGCCAGGGGCGCCAGGGCGTGGAGCAGGCCGGCGCGGAGGTCGGCGCGAACCTGGGGTTCGGGAACCAGGAGGATCGGCACGAAGTCCCAGCCCTCCCAGTCCGGCTCCGGGTAGGCGAGGCTGCCGGGAAGACCGAGCTGCTCCCGGACCGCCTCCACGTTCTCCCGGCCGTCGTCGCTCAGATCGCGCCAGGCGGCCAGGTCGCCGCCGCGGAGCCCGTGCTCCTCGAGGAAGGCCTCATAGACCGCCCGCCGCTCGGCGGCGTCCTCCCCCGGGAACAGGAGGATCGGCTCCGTGGTGATGTGCCCGGCCTCGAAGAGAAGCCCCGAGGCAAGGCGCGCCGAGCCCACGGCCCCCGCTACGAGAACGGCGGTGAAGGCGAGGGTGGCCAGGGCCCGGGCCAGGATCCAGGAGGGGCGGCCGATGCCGCGGCTCAGGGGGTCGCGCGCCGCTCCCGACTGGATTTCCCGCGGCAGTCCTCCGGCGACCACGACGAGGACGCAGAGTTCGGCGAGGAAGAGGCCCAGACCGGCGCTCGTGGCGTAGCGAGGCCAGAGGTTCAGACGTCGGCCGGCTTCCTCGCCGGCTTCCGGGGCCGCCGCCAGAGCGCGGAAGTACCACGAGGAAAGAAGGGCATGGAGGGCCGGCGCCAGGATCACCAGCAGCAGGGAAACGCGGGTGCTGCGACGCCAGAGCAGGGCCCGGAGCTCGCCCCGCAGAGCGCGCAGGAAGGACGGGGCGGGGCGGCCGCTGCTCACGAGGCCAGGGTCTTCCGGAAGACATCCACGAGGGTGACGCGGTGCGGCTCGAACGCTTCGACCTCGGCACCGGCGCCGACCAGGTCCGCGAGGAGCGCCGCCCGGTCGGCCTTCTCCTCGAGCTGAACCTCGAAACCACCCTCGCCGGCCTCGAAGCCGCGCACCGCGGGGCTCGAGAGGAGGACGCGGCGCGCCGTCTCCGGAGAACGGCAGCGGATGTACAGGCCCGCGGCGGCGCCGCCCAGGAGGGTCTCCAGGCGGTCCTCCAGGAGAACGCGGCCCCCCTCGAGGAGGCCGACCCGGTCGCAGACCTCCTCCACCTCCCGGAGGTGGTGGCTGCTGAAGACCACCGTCCGGCCCTCCTCCCGGGCCAGGCGACGGAGCAGTTCCAGCAGGGATTCCACTCCTTCGGGATCGAGGCCGCTCAGGGGTTCGTCGAGGATCAAGAGACGTGGTTCGCCGAGGAGCGCCCGGGCCACGGCCACGCGCCGTTCCTGGCCGTGGGAGAGCCGGTCGGCGCGATGGTGCCTCCGGTGCTCCAGGCCCACGAGCCGAAGGACTTCATCCACGCTCCGGCCCTGCCGCAGGCCGCCGCGCAGGGCCGAAAGCCGCAGGTTCTGTTCGACCGTCAGGCTGGGATCGAGCCCCGGCGGATCCAGGGCGATGCCCAGAACCGGCGGCAGACGGTGCAGGCGCGAGGAAGGAACTCCGAGCACCGTGGACTCGCCGGCGTCCGGCCGCAGGAAGCCGAGGAGACAGCGCAGGGTCGTGGTCTTGCCGGCGCCGTTGCGGCCGAGGAGGCCGTAGACCTCCCCCACCTCGACCCGGAGGTCGATCCCCTGGAGGACCGGCGTGCGCCCCAGGCGCAGGCGGAGTCCGCGGGCAGTGACGGCGGCTTCGGTCTCCACGATCCCATTCTCGCGGCCCGGGGAGGATAGCGCGGCGGACGGATCCGCCCTCGGGACTAGAATCCGCCGCCATGTCCTGGATCCCGGCGGTCCCCGCCCTGTCTCCCCCGGGCCCGGCCGCCGTACGGCCGGCCGAAGGGCAGACCTTGTGGTGCCTCTTCCAGGGCGTCTCCAACGGCCCGGAGTTCCCCGGACAGTCGGGAGCCTGAAGGATGCCCGAAGCAGACTACGTCCTCGGCAGCGACCGGAGCGAGCTCGAGCGTCTGGAGCACCAGCACGAGGTCTGGCGGGAACGGAGCGAGGCCGTCTTCGACCGCCTCGGCCTCGGTCCGGGCGCCCGCGTCCTCGATGCCGGCTGCGGCCCCGGCTACGTCCTCCTGGACCTGCGCCGGCGCGTCGGACCGGGCGGCGAGGTCTGGGGGGTGGACCTCACGGCCTCCCTGCTCGAGGAGGCCCGGCGACAGGCGGCCGCCCGCGGCTGGACGGATCTCCACCTCCTCCACGGGGACCTCCACGAAGTGACGCTGCCCGCGGACCACTTCGACCTGATCTGGATGCGCTGGGTCCTCTCCTTCCCGCCCGATCCCGGCGCCATCCTCCGCCGTCTGGCCCCCTGCCTGCGGGCAGGAGGCGTCCTGGTGGTGCAGGACTACCACCACGAAGGCATCGCCCTGCACCCGCCCTCGGCCGGTTTCCGCGCCGCGGTCCGCGCCACCCGCGAACTCTACACCGAGGCCGGAGGCGACCCCTGGGTCGGCGCCCGCCTCCCCGGCCTTCTGCGCGCCGCCGGCCTGGACCTGGTCCTCGAGGAGGCCGAAATCCACGCCGGCGGTCCGGATTCGCCCTGGTTCGCCTGGGCCGACCGTTTCTTCCCGCGCTGGGTGGAACGCTTCGCAGCGCAGGGCCGCATGACGCAGGAGGAGGCGGAGGCCTTCCGCCGGGAATGGGCCGACCGCCGCCGGGATCCGGACGCACGCTTCTTCACCCCCACCGTCGTGACCGTGGCCGGACGCCGATGAGCCTGCCCTGGAAGTGGATCTCCTTCGACGGTGTCGGCGCCCTCATCAACGGTGCGTACGGAGAGCTCCGCGTCCTGGAGCAGTTCCCCTCCCTGGCCGGCCATGCTGAACGCCTTCCCGAGCTGCGCGCCGCCCGCCTGCGCCGGGAGCGGGAGCTCTGTGCCGGCCCCTGGCGCCCGTGGTCCGAGATCCTGGCCCGGAGCCTGGAGGAGGCCGCGCAGGAGCTCTTCCAGGTGCCCCTCACCCCGGCCGAGAAGCGCGCCTTCCCCGCGAGCTTCCTGGGCTGGCCGCCCTTTCCCGAGGCACCGGAGCAACTCCGCCGCTGGAGCCAGCAGGTTCCCCTGGCGCTCCTCGGCCACGGCGAGGATCTGGTCCTGCGCCTGCAGGCGCACAAACACTTCCGAAGCCCCTTCGGCCTGATCCTCTCCTCGGAATCCCTGAAGTCCTACAAGCCCGCCACCGCCCACTGGGGTGCGCTCCTGGCAGCCACCGGGGCCCGGCCCGAGGAGATCCTGCACGTGGCCTCCGACCCGGAGATGGATCTGGCGCCCGCCGCCTCCCTCGGCATTCCGGTGGCCTGGGTACAGCGCGACCCGGAGGCTCCCGAGCCCGACCTCTCCCTGGCCTGGAAGGCGAAGGACCTGGAAGAGCTCGCCACCCTTCTCGATCTCGCGGATTGAGGCCGGGCCGACGCCGGAGCCTCAGTCGATCAAGTCCAGCCCCACCTGCACAGCCTTTTCCAGCTGCCGGTCCCGCTCCACCGGGTAGTCTCCCGGAAGATTCTCCACGGGATAGTCCGGAGGACAGCCGTGGAGCTCCATGTTCGTCATGGTGCCGTCGTTCACGTACCAGCCGCGGAAGGGCACGCGGACGAAGGAACCGTCCAGGAGCTGCTGGCCGCCGGTGGAGATCACCGCCCCGTAGGTCTGTTTGCCGACCAGAGGCCCGCGCTTCAGGGTGCGGATCGCCCAGGAGAAGATCTCTGCGTTCGAGTAGCTGTTCTCGTTGCACAGGACCACGACCGGCTTGTCCCAGGTGGCGAAGATCCGGCGTCCCTGGGGATAGCCCCTGCCGCCGCCGCGCGGGATCGTGACGGCATGGTCCTGGACCATGAGCATGGCGAGAAGCATGTCCGTGGTCCAGCCTCCTCCGTTCTCGCGCACGTCGATGATCAGGGCGTCCTTGCCATGGCCGGCGCGGAACAGGTCGCGCTCGAACTCGAGAAGAGAGCCGGTATCCATGCCCTCGATGTGGACATAGCCCAGGCGCCCGTCCGAGGAGGACTCGACCTGGCGGCGGGCGCGTTCGACGCTGCGCCGGTAGAGGGCGCGCCTCAGTCCCTGGAGGTTCGTCGGCCGGATGCGCAGGTCCTCCTCCTCGCCCGAGGCCCGCCGGACGCGCAGCCAGGTCTCCTGCTCGACGGTACCCGCCAGGAGCCGGGCCCAGTTGTCACCCTGCGCATAGGGACGCCCATCGACTTCGAGGACCAGATCCCCCGGCTGCAGGCGGCTGGCCTCCCGCGCGGCCGGTCCTCCGGGAAGCACCTCCAGGACCCGGCGTCCGGGCCCGGGCCACTCCAGGTCCCAGAGGACACCGAGGTGGCCGGTCTCCGTCCGGTCGGTCTCGGCGGCGCTGCTGCGGCTGCTACTGAAGAAGCCCATGTGGGAGGCATTCATCTCCCCGAGCATCCAGTTGATCGCCAGGCCGAAGTCCTCAGGCGTGGAGGCCTCCAGGGCAATGGGCCGCCACTTCTCGAGACTCCCCCGCCAGTCGTGGCCGTGGAAGCCGGGGTCGTAGAACAAGCGGTCGAGAACCCGCCAGGCCTGCTCCAGGACCGCCTGCATGAGGGAGCGGCGCTCCTCCCGGATCCGGACCGAGAAGGGGTACACGGTGGCCTTGCCGGCGTTGCCGACGACCTGGCCGCCGCGCACGTAGAAGATCTCCTTTTCGTGGCGAGTGAAGGAGGAAACCGGGCTGGGCTCGACCTTCTTTTGCTCCTTCTCGAAGAGTTTCGTCGAGAAGAAGCCGGTGTCGGCCTCGGTACCCAGGGTGAGGCGGGTACCGACGGTGGCGTTGAAGTACAGGGTTTCGGAATCCTCGCCCCAGCCGAGGAAGGTCTCGTTACCCTCCCGCCAGGTCACCTGGTGCAGGCGCAGCGGCAGGTCCTCGAAGTCGATGCGCACCGGCTCGATCTGCGGCTTCTTCTCCTCTTCCTCCTGGGCATTCTCCTTCCCTTCGGGTTCCTCGGACGGCTCTCCGGCCGCTCCCGCACCCGGCTCCTGACCGCCTCCGGCTCCCTTCCCGGCACCGCCCGGCTCCGGCTCCTTTTTCGGTGTCTGCTTCGTCCCCTTCTTCTCCTTCTTGGCCTTTTTCTTCTTCTGGAGCTCCTCCTCGTACTCCAGGCGCTCCTGCTCGGTCATCTCAGCGTCACCCTTGACCAGCCAGGCAAGCCAGACGTCGGTCTCGTCGAGCATCTTGCGGCGGCTGGTGAAGGCGAGTTTGCGGCCGTCCGGAGACCAGCGCGGGGCGGTGTCGTCATCGGGATGCCGGGTCAGGTTCCAGGGCTCGACGCCCGGCGTTGCGGGATCGAGACCCTCGACCTCGACCCGCGCCAGGAAGATGTCGTAGTTGAAGTCGTTGTCCACCTGGCTGAAGGCCAGCCATGCCGAGTCCGGGGACCAGTCGAAGTCCGGCGGCTCGAAGCCGTCGGTGATCACACGCCGGACCTCCAGCGTGCCGGGATCCCCGACCACCAGGCGCCCCTGCCCCTGGACCCAGGCCAGGGTCTTCCCGTCCGGCGAGAGGGACAGGCCGCTCTCGTCCTCCGGGGTCTCCGTGACCCGTTCCACGGTGAAGGATCGGGACTTCCAGAAGGGCGTCTCCGGGGTCTCCGGGCGGGCCCGGTAGACTTCACCATTGCCGTCCCGCTCGGACACGAAGAGAAGGGTCTTGCCATCCTCCACCCAGACCGGGCCGTAGTCGGGGTTCGGATCCTCGGTCACGCGCACCGCTCGGCGGATCTTCTCGTGCTTGCGCAGCACGTAGATGTCTCCGCGCGCCACAAAGGCGACGCTCTCTCCATCCGGCGAGACGGCCAGATCCTCAGCTCCCTTCTTGATCTCGCGGTCGATCTCGGCGGGGATCGCCGTGTCCAGACTGCCATGCACGGGCAAAGGCTCGGCGTGGCCGCTGGAAGTCTCGATGCGAACCAGCCCGTCGTCCAGTTCAGCGACCACGAAACGCCCGTCCCGGCTGATCTCCGGATAGCGCAGGCTCCGGCCCCCGGGATGCCAGACGAGGGACGGCTCACCCCCGTCCCGACGGATCCGCCAGAGGCCGAGGTCGCGGCCCGATTCGTTTCCCGGGCAGGGACGATCGCTGAGGAAGTAGAGAGCCGAGCCATCGCCGCTCCACATGGGCTCCAGATCGTTGCCCTCGAAACGGGTGAGCTCCCGGTGCTCGCCGGTCTCGAGGTCATAGAGCCAGAGCGCCGAAGAGGCCGAGCCCCGGTAGCCCCGGCGCCGCGGATCGCCGTGGCCTCGTTCGTAGGCCAGCCAGCGGCCGTCCGGCGAGAGGGCCGGGTTCTTCATGGGCCAGTCGCCGAAGAGGGTCGGCGTCCGCCCGTCCCGCCAGGCGACCCAGGCGCCCTGGTCCCGCCGCGAGTAGCGTCGTTCGCGGGTGGCGCCGATGAGGAGGCGCTCACCGTCCATCCAGCCGTGCAGGCTCTCGTTCTCCGAGTCCCAGGTCAGACGCTCCGGCCGGCCGCCCTCGGCGGGCATGACGAAGAGGTCGAAGTTGCCGTGGCGATTGCCGAGGAAGGCGATCCAGCGGCCATCCGGGGACCACTTGGGCCGGCCGTCGTAGGACGGATGGGCAGTGAGGCGCCGGGCCGGCCCGCCCGTGACCTCTGCCACCCAGATGTCACCTTGATGGGAGAAGGCAACGAGGCTGCCGTCCGGCGAAAGCGCCGGCGTGCGCGGAAAGCGCAGCTCGGGCGCCTGGAAGCCGGGCGAGGCCGGGGCGGTGGCGGCGGCCTCGACACCGGGATCCCGGCTCGGAAGCTGGGCGCAAGCGAAGGAGGCGAGGAGGAGGGACAGGACGACGGGCCGGTTCGGCATGGTCCGGAAAGGATAGCCCTCCCCGAAACTGGCCCCATCCGCTGGATCACTTCCGGGCCATGAGATCAGGCGGCGAGGTCCAGCGCCGCCCGGTAGGCCACCTTCCAGCGCATGAGCTCGGCCGGCGTCCATCTCTTCGGGAGCAGCCCCAGCTTCTGCGCCGGCGTCCGGTCCCCCGGCCGCACCACCGTCGCCGGTCGCACGAGGTTCCGCCACACGGTCCAGATCCACAGGTGCCGCAGCAGCC
>JALUUN010000079.1 GCA_027021325.1 Planctomycetota bacterium | reverse complement strand
CAGGCTCCTCGAACTCCAGGGCCACGAAGAGGGGGAACCAGCGCGGCGGCAGTTCGGCGTGCCAGGCCTGGATGCGCTCCACCTCCTCAGGGACCGCCTCCAGCAGGCTCTGGGCCGAGAAGTCCACCCGCAGGCGCAGGAGTCCCGGTAGCGCCGCCGCCAGGAGCAGCGCCCAGAGACCCAGGACCAGGCGCGGCCGGTGCAGGGGCAGGGGCGGGCGGGGATCGCGCTCCGCCACCCGGCCTCAGACGTCGAGGTAGACCTGGCCGCCGCGTTCGTCGAACTCGCGGCTCTTCTCCTGCAGCCCCTTCTCGATGGCCTCCTCGACGCCGTAGCCATGCTCCGCGGCGTACTGCCGCAGGTCCTCGGTGATGCGCATGGAGCAGAACCTCGGCCCGCACATGGAGCAGAAGTGGGCGGTCTTGGCCGGCTCGGCCGGCAGGGTCGCGTCGTGGTAGGCGCGGGCGGTGACCGGGTCCAGGCTGAGGCGGAACTGGTCCTCCCAGCGGAACTCGAAGCGCGCCCGGCTCAGGGCGTCGTCCCACTCCCGGGCGCCGGGGTGGCCCTTGGCGAGATCGGCGGCGTGGGCGGCGATGCGGTAGGCGATGACCCCCTGCTTGACGTCGTCGCGGTCCGGCAGCCCCAGGTGCTCCTTCGGCGTCACGTAGCAGAGCATGGCGGTCCCGTACCAGCCGATCTGGGCGGCGCCGATGGCCGAGGTGATGTGGTCGTAGCCCGGGGCGATGTCGGTCACGAGCGGCCCCAGGGTGTAGAAGGGCGCCTCGAAGCAGGCGCGCATCTCCTTCTCCACGTTGACCCGGATGCGGTCCATGGGGACATGGCCCGGCCCTTCGATCATGACCTGCAGGTCGTGCTTCCAGGCGATCTCGGTGAGCTCGCCGAGGGTCTCCAGTTCGGCGAACTGGGCCTCGTCGTTGGCGTCGGCGATGCTGCCCGGACGCAGGCCGTCCCCCAGGGAGAAGGAGACGTCGTACTCCTTCAGGACCTCGCAGATGCGCTCGAACTCCGTGTACAGGAAGTTCTCCTTGTGGTGGGCGAGGCACCAGGCGGCGAGGATCGAGCCGCCGCGGCTGACGATGCCGGTGACCCGGTTCGCGGTGAGCGGCACGTAGGGCAGGCGCACGCCGGCGTGGATCGTGAAGTAGTCCACGCCCTGCTCGGCCTGCTCGATCAGGGTGTCCAGGAAGACCTCGATGTCGAGCTTCGCCGGGTCGCCGCCGACCTTCTCCAGGGCCTGGTAGATGGGGACGGTGCCCACCGGCACCGGGCTGTTGCGCAGGATCCACTCCCGGGTCTGGTGGATGTCCTCGCCGGTCGAGAGGTCCATGACCGTGTCCGCGCCCCAGGTGATGGCCCACTGCAGCTTCTCCACTTCCTCGCGGATCGAGGAGACCACCGCCGAGTTGCCGATGTTGGCGTTCACCTTCACCTTGAAGTTGCGCCCGATGAGCATGGGCTCGAGCTCCAGGTGGCGGCGGTTGGCCGGCAGGATCGCCCGGCCGGCGGCGATCTCGCTGCGCACGAACTCCGGGTCCACGCCTTCGCGCAGGGCGGCGAAGGCCATCTCCTCGGTGACGATGCCCTGGCGGGCGTAGTGCATCTGGGAGAAGTTGCGGTCGCCTCGTTTCTCGCGCTCCTCGACCCACTCGCGGCGCAGCGCCGGCAGGCCCTCGCGCGGGTCCACGCCCTGGGGCCCGGTCGTGTCGTAGACGTCCAGGTGCTCGCCGTTCGTCAGGTGGATGCGGCGGAAGGGGACGCGCAGCGTCCGGCCCCGGTGCTCGACGGTCTTCTCGATCTTCTCGCTGCCCGGGAAGAGTTCCTCGAGGGGCGGGATGCTGCGCCCGGGCAGGGGCTCGTCCGGGGGCAGGGCGGCGGCGAGGCCGGCGGCCGCGGAGGAAGAGGCGTCGGAACGGGAGTTGCGGGTGTCCATGACGGGCGGGCGGCGGCCCGGGGAGTTGCGTCTGCCGCCCCCGTGCGGACCGGCCGCAGGCGCCCGGAGTCTAGCAGGAGGAGCTGCGGCCTCCGCCGGGCCGATAGAGAGGGATCATGCGCGGGCGCTTCGTCCTCCCGGCGCTGCTTCTGGCCGCCGCCCTGGCGGGCCTGCTCCGGCCCGGGCCCGGCGGCGGGGAGCCGCCCGCCGGCGCCGGGGCCGCTCCCGGTCCGGGGGGGACGGCCGTCCCGGCGGAGCCCTCGCCGGAGCGCCTGCCCGCCCCGGGCCCGCCGGAGGCGGCGCAGCCGGCGGCCGGCACCGCGCCGGAAGACGGCGGCCACCGGGAGAACGGGGCCGGGGCCTTCCGCGTCTATGCCCTCCTGCCGCCGGGGCCGGGCGGGAGCTGGCGCCTGGAGGAGGCGCTCCCGCGGGGCGGCGTGCGGGCGGTCGCGGCCGGCGAGGCCGGGGGCGCGGAGTGGAGCCTGGACCTGGACCCTGCGCTCCGCGGCCGGCCGCTCCGCCTCGCCTTCGTCCAGGCCGACGCCCGGGAAGGCATTCTCCTCCTCCACCGGGGCCCGTGGCGCCAGGGCCGGGAGGACCTCGGCCCGCTCCGCGCCCCGCCCGGAGCCCGCGGCGTCCTCCGCCTCCTGGACGAGCGGGGCCTGCCTGCCGGCGGCCGGAGCCTGCGCCTCGAACTCCGCGCCCCCGCCGGCGCGGCAGGGCCGCTGGCCCCGCCCTTCCCGGCCCTCGAGACCGGGACCTCGGCGAGCGGCGAGGTCCTCCTTCGGGCCCTCCACCCGGGGATCTGGCGGGTCCAGGACCGGGCCACGGGCCTCTCCTGGTTCCTCGAACTCCCCGGCCCGGGGGGCGAACCCTTCCTGGCGGAGCTTCGCATGCCCGGCGCCGGGCGGACGGTCCGGGTCCTGCCGCCGGTGGAGGGCTCCCCTCCCGAAGCGGTGCTCTTCCTCACGGTCCCCGCCGGCCGGCGCGCCGCCGCCCGCCGGGAGGAGGACGGCGCCTGGGAGGTGCAGCTCCCCGGCGGGGCCCCCGCGCCCGGGCTCCTGGCCTGGGCAGTCCAGGCGCCCGCTGCCCCGGGCGGGGCGTGGAAGGTTCTGCACGCCGAGATCGGCCCCGGCGAGACGGAGGCGAGGGAGGCGCGCCTCGCGCCCGGGCCGGGCGCCTGGCTGCTCCTGCCGCCGCCGGGGCTGGAGGAGGGCGGGCTCCTCGTCCTCCAGCGTCTCGAGCCTCCCGCCGGGACGGCTCCGGCGCGCCTCTGGGAGCGGCACCAGTCCGTGCGCCTCCCCCTGGGCCCCGTCCCCGGCGCGGTCCTCATCGAGGGGCTCCCCGCGGGCCGCTGGCGGGTACGGGCCTTCGACGGGGAACGCAGGCTGGTCCACACCGAGGAGCGGCGGCTCGAATCTGGCCCGGAATAGTGGATCACTCCCTGCACAACCCCTGTCAGAGCAGGGGCCAAGGTCGATTCCTGTCGCCTGGCCGGCGTGCGGAGCCCGGGACACCCGCAAGTCCTTGGGCGAGCAGGACTCGAGATCACTGGTGATCCAGCCGAGTGGACCAGCTTCGTCCGCGCCCCTGGCATCATGGGAGCGATGGGGCCCCCCGCTCTCGTCCTCCTCCTGGCCGCCGCCCTTCCCCAGGCACCGCCGCGGATCGGCGAGGCCGCGCCGCCGCTCGGCTTCACCGACGTCCGCGGTCTGGAGCGGAGCATCGACGAACTCGGCCCGGGGCGGGCGACGGTCCTGGTCTTCGCCACGGTCGAGTGCCCGCTGGCGCGCCGGAGCCTCCCCGCCCTCGGCGACCTGGCCCGGGACTTCGAGCCCGAAGGCGTCCGCTTCCTCCTCCTCGTCCCCGAGGACCGGGCCGGCCTCGGGGAGATCGCCTCCCTGGGCCTTCGGAGCGGCCTCCCCTTCCCGGCGGGCAAGGACCGGGGCGGACGGGCGGCGCGGGCCCTCGGGGTGACGCGCTCGCCCACCGCCGTCCTTCTCGACGCGGCGGGGCGCCTGCGCTACCGAGGGC
>JALUUN010000078.1 GCA_027021325.1 Planctomycetota bacterium | reverse complement strand
GAATCCCGTGGCCCCCACGGCCTCGAATTCCCGCACCAGGTGATCCAGGTAGTCATCGATCTGGCGGCGGTCGTGGGTGACCTTCATGTTGCAGCCGCAGAAGAGGCAGAGGTGTTCGCAGAAGGGCAGGTGCACGTAGACCGCGCAAGGGTCGTCCTTGACGGCCGCGCGCTCGAGAGCCGGAGGCAGATCCTCGGGGCCGACGCGGCCGTCCCAGTCCACCGCCGTCGGATAGGAGGTGTAGCGGGGAGCCGCCGTGGCGTAGCGGTCCAGCAACTCCTCGGGGATCCTCAACGTGGCCGGCGTCATGAGCCGCTCCTTTCCCGCGCCGCGGCCAGCATGCTCTCCACGCTCTCCACCGGCGTTCCCGGAAGGATGCCGCTGCCCAGGTTGAAGACATGGCCCGGCGCGTCACCGAAGGCACGCATCACCTCCCGCGTCAGGCGGGCCACCACCTCGGGAGGAGCGAAGAGCGCAGCGGGATCCAGGTTGCCCTGGAGGGCGCACCGATCTCCCACCCGCCGCCGCGCCTCGACGGGGTCCACCCGCCAGTCGATGCCGATCACGTCGGGCCCCAGGTCGGCCAGGACCTCCAGGAGATGAGCGCATCCGTTCACGTAGAGGACCACCGGAACGCCCGTGGCCTTCGCGCAGCAGATCAGGCGCTCCGTGGCCGGGCCCAGCACCTCCCTGTAGGTGCGTGCGTCCACGGAACCGCCCCAGGAATCGAAGATCTGGAGGACGTCGGCCCCCGCCTCCACCTGCATGCCCAGGTAGGGCACCAGGGCGTCGGTGATCTTCTCGAGCAGCTCCGCGAAGGTTTCCGGATCGCCGTGAAGCATGGCCTTGGCGTTCTCGAAGTTCCGCGAGGTGCGGCCCTCGATCATGTAGGAAGCCGTGGTGAAGGGGGCGCCCGAAAACCCGATGAGCGCCACGTCCTCCCCGATCCTGCGCCGCACCAGGCGCAGGGCCTCGGCCACGAAACCCGTCGCCTCCTCGGGGTCGAAGACATCCAGCCGATCCACGTCGGCCCGCGAACGGACCAGGGGCTCCAGCCTGGGCCCCGCCCCCTCCTCGAAACGCACTTCGAGGCCCATGGCGGCGGGAGGCACGAGGATGTCCGAGAAGATGATGGCCGCATCCAGCCCGAAACGCTCCACCGGCTGGCAGGTGAGTTCCGCGGCCGTCTCGGGATCCCGGACCGCCTCCAGGAAGGACCCCTGCGCCCGGCGTTCCCGGTATTCGGGCAGGTAGCGGCCGGCCTGACGCATGAACCAGACGGGCGGACGGTCCACGGGTTCCCGCCGGGCGGCCCGCAGCAGACGTTCGCGCCCCGAGAATTCATGGGAGGAAGGATCGTTCTGATGGTTCATGGAGGGTGGCTCCTCGAAGATCTCCAACGGTAGCACTCCGCCGGGCCGAGGCGCTCACCGCTCCGAGCCCTGCAGGCAGGGGAAAAATTCCCCTATTCACCCGCCGTCGGACCCATTCTTCTCCCTGAGCAAGGGCCGCACCATATGCGCCGCTCCGCCCTCCTCGAGGAGGATTCCGGCACGCGGGGATCGAGATTCCGCCGCCCGCACCCGCCGGAAGGCCTTCGCGGGCACCCTCTCAGGAGTAGAATGAGGAACCCGCCCCCCTCGAACGTGAACACACCCAGCAAATCAGCCAGCACCACCACCCGCATGCGGATGACCCATGCCGGGCCCAGGCTCCAGTTCCTGGAGATGCTCCTCATTCTGGACGTGGTCCTGATCGCCGGCAGCCTCCTCGCCGGCGCCCACCTCCTGAGTCGGGGGCAGGAAACCCCGGCCGCGGTGCTGCTGGCCCTGGGAACGCTCCTGCTCCTGCTGACCCTCTCCCGCGTGCGGCGCGTCCAGCGTCTTCGCCGCCTGGGGCGCGCCGGCCGCCTGGCCACCGCCAGGATCACGGGCCGGCGGCGCCGCCGCCTCAGCACTGCACCCCGAGCCGACGGCTTCTGGCCCACCGCCGGTCAGCCCTTTTTCCCGGTCACCGAGGTCACCTACGTCTTCGAGGACGAGGAGGGACGGCAGCGGACCGGCGCTTTCATGGTCACCGCCGACGCCGCGGACGGCTGGTCTCCGGGCCAGACCATCGAGATCTACCACGAGGATTCGAAGGCCTGCTTTTCCTGCCCCTCCCTGGTGCTGCGCTGGTACTTCCGGTTGGGCGGCGCATTGCCGGCCGACGAACTCCCGGCCGGTCTGCGAACGAGCCCGCTCCTTCTCGAAGCGGCCTGGGGTCCCGTCGGCGACGAGGAACCTTCCGGAAAGCGCTGAAAGCTCCTCCGGGAAGGAGCGACGGGATGAGCGGCGCGGTATAAGAAAGGACCTTCGAAGAGAACCTGACTTCAAGGGCCTCGGAGGAGGCTGTCCTGAAGTGAGGAGCCATCCAACGCCCGGGGAATGCCTCCACCATGATCGACGGCGCCGCCATCATCGTCATCGGGAACGAGATCCTCACGGGCAAGGTGCGCGATGCCAACTCTCCCTACCTGCTGCGCGAGCTGCGCGCCCTGGGCTTCCCCGTTCACCGAGTGGTGGTGATCCCCGATGACGTGGACGTCATCGCCCGTGAAGTCCGCCGGCACTCCGAGGAGTTCTCTCAGGTCTTCACCTCCGGCGGCGTCGGCCCGACCCTGGACGACGTCACCTTCGACGGCATCTGCAAGGCCTTCGGATTGGAACTCGTGGAAGACGAGCGCATGGCCCGCGTCATCCGCGAGCACTTCGGGGAGCGAACGACGCCGAGTCATCTCAAGATGGCCCTCGTTCCCACCGGCGCCCGCCTGGACTTCGACGGACGCATGCCCTGGCCGGTGGTCGAGGTCGAAAACGTGATGGTGTTGCCCGGCGACCCCGGGATCCTGCGCAAGAAATTCGAAAGCGTGAAGGAGCGCTTCCGGCGCGCCCCCTGGCACGCACGACGCATCTACACCCTTCTGGAAGAAGGAGACCTGGCGCCCATCCTGGAGCGCCTGGAGCGGGGACACCCGGAGGTCGCGATCGGCTCCTACCCGGTCTACGAGAAGAGGGACTACAAGGTGCTGGTCACCATCGAGTCCAAGGATGCGGCGGACGTGGAGCGAGCGTTCGAGGACCTGCGTCGCATGATTCCCGAGCGAGAGATCGTCCGCGCGGAGTAGGCTCGGACACGGCCCCGGCTCCCCTTCAGGACCAGGCCCGAGGTGAGCGCGGGGCCTCCTGCCCCGCGGCGGGACAGGCCCCTTCGAGTATCGATTGGACTTGCGAGAGCAGGCAGGAGACGCAAGATCGGGGCAGAAGCCGCGCGCACACGGCCCGTGCATCGTTGAGAGGCGTGCCGCCGGGGACGGCGCACCAGGAAGGAACCGAGCATGAAGATCTTCATCGACTCCGCCGACATCGACCAGATCCGCCAGGCCTTCTCCTGGGGCATCGTCGACGGCATCACGACCAATCCCTCGCTCATCAAGAAGGCCTTCGAAAAGCATGGAGGCGGCCCCGAAGCTCCGACCATGGAGGACTACGTCAAGCGCATCTGCGAGGCCGCCGGCGACCACCCGGTCTCCCTGGAGGTCATCGGACCGGGCCGCGAGGAAATGGAGCGCCAGGGCCGTTTCCTCTACGAAACCTTCAATCCCGTCGCCGGCAACGTGGTGGTCAAGATTCCGGTGAATCCGAACCTGGAGCTGGGAGGATCCGACGGCTACGCGGGCTTGCAGGCGATCGCGGCGCTGGCTCAAGACCGGATTCCGGTCAACACCACCCTGGTCTTCTCCCCGGAGCAGGCCCTCCTGGCGGCCAAGGCCGGAGCGGCGTATGTCTCTCCCTTCGCCGGACGCATCGACGATCTCCTGCGAAAGCGCCGCGGCATGACCTTCCAGAAGACGGACTACTTCCCGGCGGAAGGTCTGAGGGACGAGGAAGGGCATCTGCTGATCACTGACAACGGCATTCGCTCCGGCGTGCATCTGGTGGACGCCATCGTCCGCACCTTCGA
>JALUUN010000077.1 GCA_027021325.1 Planctomycetota bacterium | reverse complement strand
TCGAGGGCGTCGAGCTCCGGCGCCGGGAGACCGGCCGCCGCACGGGAGCGAACCAGGGGCTGGTGGCCGCCGGGGTGGCCGCCGCCGCCTCCGGCCGCGCCGACCGCCTGGACCTCCTGGCCGCGACCACGGGCTCCGCCGTCGAGGCAGATCCGGCGCTCCCCGTTCCGGAGACCGCCGGGGAGGCAGGCGGGCGCCGGGTCTTCCGCTTCCGCGACCTGCCCGCCGACGGCCGGGAAATCCGCCTGCGTGCCGCTTCCGGCGATGCCCTGGCCCTGGACGACGCCGGCCGCCTGCGCCTGCCCGAACGCCCGCCGCTCCGCGTCTTCGTCGCTCCGGGCGTGCCCCTGCCCCTGCAGCAGGCGGTCCTCGCTGCCCCGGGGGTCGAGGGCGTGGCCTCGGTGGAGGCGGCCGAGGTGGTCCTGCGCCGGGCGGAGGACGGCCGCGGCTCCGGTCTTCCGGCCCTGGTCGTGGACCCGGAGGAGGGGCCCGGCCTGCGCCTGCGCGCTCCGGCTCCCGCCCGGGATCTCCTGGCCCGCGCCCCCGCCTGGCTCGGCCTCGGGGAACTCGACGCCCTGGCCCTGGCCGAGGCCCGGGGCCGGGAGCTGCGCCTCGTCGCGGAGGAAGGAGAGGTCCGCGAGGTGGCCCTGGCCTGGGATCTCCTCCTCCCCGAGACCGGCCTGATCGAGAGCCGCGCCTTTCCCGCCCTGGTCGGCCGGGCCCTGGCCTGGCTGGCGCCGCGGCCGCCGGCTTCGGCGGCGGAGGTCGAGGTCCTCGGGGATCCCGTCGCCAGCGGTGCGGCGCCGGCGGGGCTGGCCGCGTCGGCGGCAGCGCCCGACTCTGGCGGCGGCTTCGAGCCGGCGGTCCTGTTCCTGCTCCTGGCCCTCGCGCTCCTGCTCCTGGAGGACCGGCTCTATCGCCGGGGGAGGGTGCCCTAGATGGAGTTCCTGCACCCCCTCGGGCTCGCGCTCGCGCCGCTCGCCGCCGTTCCCTTCCTCGGCCGCGGCCGCCGCGATCCCCTGCGTGCGAGCCTGCGCGGCGCCGTCCTCCTCCTGGCCGTCCTGGCCCTGGCGCGGCCGGTCCTTCCCGGTGGCGGCGAAGGCCGGGCGGTCTTCGTTCTGGACCGAAGCCCGAGCGTGACCCCGGCGGCGGCCGAGCGTGCCTTGGAAGCCTTCCAGCGCCTCGCCGGGGAAGAAGCCGGCGGCCTCCGGACCCGGCTTCTGATCCTGGGCGAGCCGGTGGACGAGGAAGCGGCCTCGGCCTTCGACGAGACCGAGCTCCTGCCCGCCGGGGACGGCACCGCTCTGGGCGCCGCGCTGCTCCGGGCGGCGGCGGCCCTCCCTCCCGCGGAGGGCGGGTACCTGGCCCTGGCGAGCGACGGCGCCGGTACCGAAGGCCGGGCCGGGGCCGCCTTCCGGGCCCTGGCGGCGGGCGGCGTCCCGGTGCACGTCCTCCCACTCGATCCTCTCCCGGGTCTGCGGCCCGTTCGCCTCGAGCCGCGCGGCCTGCTCCGGCCGGGGCTTCCGGCGCGTCTGGCCGTGGGCTTCGAGGGCGGGGAAGGCCGGGTCGGCCTTTCCCTGGAAGAGGCTGCAAGCGGCAGAGCCCTCGGCGAGCCCCTCGAGGCCGAGGTCGGGGACGGCACGGCGCTCCTCCTGGAGTTCGTGCCGGAGCGGCCGGGGCCGCTCCGGGTGCGCCTGCGGTGCACGACGGAGGAGGGCGGTGTCTTCACGCTCCAGCGCCTCCTCGCCGTCCAGGAGCCCCTGCCGGTCCTGTACCTCGCCGGAGCGGGCGGGGAGGAGCGCCGGGCCTTCCTGGACGAGGCCGCCGGCCCGGCTCTCCGCTTCCTGCCCGGGCCCGATGCGGCCGCCCTCTCCGGGGTGCTCGCGACCGAGGAGCCGGCGCTCGTCTTCCTCGACGAGCTTCCGGCTTCGGCCCTGGACGAGGCGGCGCAGGAGGCCCTCCTCACGGCGGTGCGCGACCGCGGGACCGGGCTTCTCATGACCGGCGGCACGGGCTCCTTCGGTCCGGGCGGCTGGTTCGAGACGCCCCTGGCCCGGATCCTGCCTGTCGAGGCCGTGCAGAAGGAGGAGAAGCGCGACCCCTCCACCACGCTGGTCGTGATCATCGACACCTCGGGCTCCATGGGCGGCAACCGGGTGCAGCTGGCCAAGGAGGTGGCGCGGCTGGCGATGCGCCGGCTCCTGCCCCACGACAAGGTCGGCATCGTCGAGTTCTATGGCGCCAAGCGCTGGGCGGCGCCGATCCAGCCGGCCTCGAACACGATCGAATTGCAGCGCGCCCTGAACCGCCTCGACGCCGGCGGCGGCACGGTGATCTACCCGGCCATCGAGGAGGCCTTCTACGCCCTGCAGAACGTGCGCACGCGCTACCGCCACGTCCTGATCCTGACCGACGGCGGCGTCGAGGCCGGTCCCTTCGAGAGCCTGGTCCGGCGCATGACCGAGGAGGGCATCACGACCTCGACGGTCCTGGTCGGCGGCCCGCGCCACAGCGACTTCCTGGTGTCCATGGCGCAGTGGGGGAAGGGCCGCTACTACTCGGTCCCGAACCGGTTCCAGCTGCCCGAGATCCTCCTGAAGCAGCCGGCTTCGGCGAAGCTTCCCGCCTACCGGCCCGGGGAGTTCCCCCTGCGCGCCCGCGGCGGGACGTCCTGGTGGGGACCGGAAGGGGTCACGCTGCCGCCGCCGCTTCGCGGTTATGTCGAGACCCGCAAACGCCCGGGCGCCGAGGTCCTCCTGGAGACCGAGGCCGACGGCCACCCGGTGCTGGCGAGCTGGCGCTACGGCCTGGGCCGGGTCACGGCCGTGCCGGCGGAACTCGTCGGCCCGGGGACCTCTGCCTGGAGCGGCTGGGAGGGCTTCGGGGAACTCCTCGCCCAGGTCCTGCTTCGCACCGGCGACGCGGGCGCTGGTCCCTTCCGCTGGAGCCTGGAGCGCCGGGGCGGGCGTCTGCGGGTGACTGCCGAGCGCCGGGTGCCGGGCACCGTCCGGCCCGAGGCCCGGCTCCTGGGAGGCGGCGAGGCCCTGGAGTTCCACGAGACCGCACCGGACCGCTTCGAGGCTTCCCTTCCCGCGGCGCCCGGCGCCGACCTCCTCCTGCGCGCCGGCCCCGCCCCCGGTGGGGGCCTGCTCCTCGCCTCCGGCCGCGAGGAGGCGCGGCGGCCGGAAGGGCAGGTGCCTGCGGCCGAGGCCCTGGATCTCGCCGCCCTGGCCCGCGCGACGGGCGGTCGCGTCCTCGACCGGGGGGCCGCCGGTCCCCTGGAACGGGCGCCGGGCGAGGCCCGCGGGCTGCGGGAGCTCCGCCCGCTCCTCCTCCTTCTGGCCCTGGGCCTGTTCCTGGCCGAACTCGCCTGGCGCCGTCGGCCTTCCGCTCCGGCCCTGTGCCTGCCCTTCTTCCTGACCCTGGCGCTCCTGCCGCGGCCGGCGGCGGCCCAGGAGCCCTTGAGTCCAGAGCTCCAGTCCCTTCTCGAGCGCTGCCTGGAGGAGCCGGAGGCTTCCTCCTGGGAGGAACTGCGCCGCGCCGCGATCCTCGCCCACGGAAGCGTCGAGCCCGTCCTCCAGAGTCTGGCGGGGCGCTCGGATCCGCCGGCGCGGCGCCTGCGCATGCGCCTCCTGGCCCGCCGCGGCGATCTGAGCGAGGCCCTGGCCGTCGCCCGGGCCCTGTGGACGGACCGGGGCGACGCCGAGGCCGGCCTTCTGCGCGCCCGCCTTCTCGACGCCCTCGGCCGCAGTGCCGAGGCGCGTGCGGCCTTCCTCGAGGTCCTGGACCGTCTGCCCCCCGCCGAGGAAGAGGCCGTCCGCCTGCGCCTCGCCCTCCTGGACACGGAGACCGGTTCCGGCGACGGGCGCGAGGCCCTGGCCCGCTGGGCGCGGGAAGAAGGACGGAGCCGCGCGTTCCGCAACCGTGCCGCCGTCGTCCTGGCCCTCCTGGGGCGGCCGGGAGACGCCCTGGACCTCTACGAGGCGCCGGAGGACGCCGGCTTCCGCGAC
>JALUUN010000076.1 GCA_027021325.1 Planctomycetota bacterium | reverse complement strand
GGCTCGCGGCCACGGCCCCGGCCAGGAGCAGGGCCGCCAGGCCCAGGGCGGCCGGGTCCAGGGCCAGGAAGGCGCCACTCAGGGTCGCCACCCCCTTGCCGCCGCGGAAGCGCAGGTGGAAGGGCCAGACATGGCCGGCGACCGCCGCGCCGCCGGCCAGAGCGCCCGCCAGGGGCGTCGCCGGCGCGAGCTGCAGACCCACCCAGGCCGGAAGGAAACCCTTGAGGGCGTCCAGGAGATAGACCGCCACGCCGTAGCGCCGGCCCAGGACGCGCCCGGCGTTCGTGGCGCCGAGATTGCCGCTGCCCGCACGGCGCAGGTCCACGCCCTTCCAGCGGGCGAAGAGGAGGGAGAAGGAGACCGATCCCAGGGCATAGGCACCGAGCACGAGCCCCGCGAGGGCGGGAAGGTCCTCCATGGCGGCTCAGGATAGCGGCGGCCTCCGCGCCGCCGCCGGGGCCGGGGAATTCCCCTTGACCCGGCCTCCGGGGTCGCTAAGAAAAGGCGTCCCAGGCCCTCCGGGCCCGTCCCGACGGACCCCGTCCCACCCAGAAATGACCTACGTCATCGCCGAACCCTGCGTCAACACCAAGGACACCGCCTGCGTGGACGTGTGCCCGGTGGAGTGCATCTACGAGGCCGAGCCCAAGCCGGACAGCCTCATGCTGCCGATGTTCATCCACCCGGACGAATGCATCGACTGCGGGGCCTGCGAGCCGGAGTGCCCGGTGGACGCGATCTTCGCCGAGGACGAGCTGCCCGAGAAGTGGGCCGCCTTCACCGAGGCGAACGCCAAGCTCGCCGAAGAGCACGACGCGGCCTGAGCCCGCCCGGCCCCCGCAACCGCCCCCGGTGCGGCAGCCGCTCGCCGGGGGCGCTGGTGTGTCCGGCCCGCCCCGGCCGTGCCCGGCGGGGAGAAGCGGCCGGCAGAAGGAAACAGCCGAACCAGCCGGCGGGGAGCGGCCGGCCGGAACGGCCGGAAACGGCGAACCGGCCCCGGAGGAGCGCTGCCTCCGGGGCCGGCTTGATCGGTGGAGCGGCCGATGAGATTCGAACTCACGACATCTACCTTGGCAAGGTAGAGCTCTACCACTGAGCTACGGCCGCTCGTCTTCGGCGGGAGAGATTAAGCCCGGCAGCGCCCTCCGTCAACGGGTGCCGCCGCCCGCCGGGGCCGAGGGCGGGGGCGGACAGGCAGCCTCCGTCTCCCGCGGCTCGGCCAGCGGCCGGGGCTCCACCTCCTGCAGGCCGAGGACCTCGATGGCGCGCCGCTCCACCAGCGCCCGCACCTCGTCGAGGCCGAGTTCGGTCAGCGGGATCTGCCCGCCGGCCATGCGCCCGTGGCCGCCGCAGGAACCCTCGGGCTCGAGGATGGCCTTGAGCACCGGGTAGGCGTCGGTCCCCGGCATGTCGGTGCGCAGGGAGACCTGGTAGCGGCCGTCGCAGGCGCCGCCGGCCAGGGACCACTGGTTCCCTTCCAGACGCACGAACCAGTCCGCCACCTCGGCCACCGCCTCGGGGCTCGTGACCTCCCCCATCAGGGTGATCAAGAGCGGCCCGCGGATCCGGCAGCAGCGGATCGCCTCGGCCATCTGCCGGAAGTAGTCGCGGGTGAGCGCCGGGTGGTCGATGGCCGCCAGGATCTTGCGGTCGGCCCGGCGCAGGAGGTCGAGATAGGCCTCCTCGTCCTGGGGCGTGGCGCCGCGGGCGAGGTCGTTCGTGTCGTAGCGCACGCCGCAGAAGAGCGCCGTCGCCACCCGCTGGTCGGGCTCGACCCTCAAACCCTTCATGAGGTCGTAGACCATGGTCGAGGTGGCACCGTAGTCCGGGTCCACCCAGACGAAGCGCTCCGGCGGCGGCGGATCGGTGCCAGGCGGCGGCTCGTGGTGGTCGATGACGGCCAGGATCGGCAGGGCCCCGGGCGGGTAGGTGTGGGTGAAGCCCGGCTGGGAGTCCACGACCAGCACGCCGTCGTAGCACTCGGGGTCCACCTTGCCCTTGGGCATGGCCTGGATGTCCAGGAGCCGGCGCATGGCGAGGTTCTCGGCGCGGCGGATGCGGCCCTCCAGGACCAGGTCCGCCTCCAGACCCAGACCCTCCTCCAGAAGGTGCTGCAGCCCGACCATGGCCCCGAGGCCGTCGGGATCCGGGTGGCGGTGGGTGCAGAGCACAAGCCGGCCCGAGGCGGGCAGGGCCGCCCGGAAGCGCTCGAGGTCGGGGGAGGTCATCGAAGGCCGTGGCCGGCGAGGGCGGAGACCGCCTCCGCCAGGGCCGCCCCAGGATAGGAGGGCGAGGCCAGGAGGACGCGCCAGGCCCGGCGCGGCAGGTATTCGGCCACCAGCGGCCAGTCGGTCTCGCCGGCCCCCGGCGGCAGGCCGTCCCGGCCTCCGGCGTGATCGTGGAGGGTGGCCCCGGCGATCCGCCCGCCCAGGCGGTCCAGCCAGGCGCCGGGGTCCTCCAGGCCCAGGGCGGCACGGAGGCCGGCGGCGCCGGTGTCGTACCAGAGGGCGGCCCGGCCCAGGCTGGAGTCGCCGAGGAGGAGTTCGGCGGCGGCGAGGTCCAGGAGGGCACCGGCCCCCGGTTCCAGCGCCAGGGCGACGGTGAGGCCCGGCTCCCGGCGCAGGAGGGCGACGATGCTGCGGGCCAGGGCCTCCAGGTGGCGTTCGCGGTCCCGGGCGGCGAGTCCGCGGACCTCCTCCAGGGCCTCGTCCCCCGGCGGGAGCGCCCCTTCCTCCTCCAGGCGCGCCAGGAGCCGGGCGTCGCGCTCGGCCAGGGACTCCCCGCCCGGAACGCCGGGGGCCAGGATCAGGACCTCGCCGCCGAGGCGGTGCAGCAGGCCCAGGGCGCTGCCGGCCCGGGCCAGGGCCTGCTCGCGGCGTCCGGCCTCGAGGGCGGACAGATCCTCGGCAGCGGCACCGGTCAGTGCGTCCCAGGAGGCGGCGGGCACACGCTCCCCGGAGGCGGAACGGAAACGGTCCCAGCCCTCCAGGTCGGGTTCGGGATCCCCCGGAAGCAGGGCCACGCCCTCGAAGCCGAGTTCCCGGGCCCGGGGCAGGCGCCCGGCCAGGGGCCCGGGCCGGGAGCCGAACCAGGAGGTCGCCAGGTACACCATGGGCCTGCGGTCCTTCGCGTCTTTCCGAATCCCCGTTTTTCCCTATGAGGGATGCGTTAGAACAGTATGAAGGAAGTCCTGCCGGACCCCAACCATCCAAGCCCCGTACCCATCATGATCCGCACCCTCACGACCCTTCTGCTGGCCTCAGGCCTGGCGGCCTCCCTCGGGGCCCAGGCCGGGTGTCCGGAGACCTCTTCCTGCGAGAAGGCCTCCCCCGTCGCGCAGACCGCCGAGCCCTCGACCTGTCTCGTCCAGGAACTGACGCGGCTCGAAGCCGAGCTGGACGCCTGCGAGGCCGAGCTCGACGCTCTGTGCGCCGCCCCGGCCGGCCTGACCTCCCTCCAGGAGTCGGACTGCGGCCAGAAGGCCGGGTCCGTCGCCCGGAAGGACGGCGGCACCCGGACCGAGTGCGGCTCGGCGAAGACCGTCGCCCGGAAGAGCGGCTGCGAGGCCGGCCTCTGCGGCACCCTGGCCCGGGCCCAACGTCCCTCCTGCTCGAAGGCCGACGCCGTCAGCGTCCAGGACTGCGAGACCAAGGCTGCCGGCAACCAGGCCGACACCGTCAGCGTCCAGGACTGCAAGACCAAGGCCACCGGCAGCCAGGCCGACACCGTCAGCGCCGGGAGCGCCTGCCCCTTCGCTCAGCCGGACTGCGCCTCGACCACGGCGGCGACCGGGTATCCGGAGGTCCAGACCCTGGCGAGCCTCGGGCAGAACGCCTCCTCCTGCGACAAGGACAAGATCCGGGTGACCCTGGTCCAGGAACCCGGCTGCAACCAGAAGGACGCCGTCGCCCGCGAGACCGCCGCCTGCGAGGCCAGTGAGGACTGCCCGCTCCGGGCCTCGACGACCGCCGCCGCCCCGGCCTGCAAGGACCAGGGATCCGGCGAGAAGAGTTGCTGCAAGAAG
>JALUUN010000075.1 GCA_027021325.1 Planctomycetota bacterium | reverse complement strand
CAGGGGGTCGTCGAGGGTCGCGGCCGGGCGCGGTGTCTGGGCGGCGGCGAGGGCGGAAGCGAGGGCGAGTGAGAGGAGCATGACGTCGGGAAGGGAACCAGGAGGGCCGGGTGGCCGCTCTGCACGCCAGGGAGACGGCGACGGCGGCCCGGGGTTACGCCGCTGCCTCCGGGCCCCTGCTAGACTCCCCGCCGTGGCAGCCGAGCGCGACGCGCCGCGGAACGGCCCGGGGAGCCGCTGGTACCCCCGGAGCCCCCTCGGGGAGCAGATCCCCGGCATCCCCACCGGCCGCGACGTCGAGTGGGAGCCGCTCGTGGACTACCGCCGCAACGGCGTCAGCGAGACCACGATCCACGGCGCCGTCGCCTGGGCCAGCGGCGGCCGCATCGTCCACTCCTTCGGCGGCAACGTGCTGTGCTACGGGCGCAGCATGATGAAGCCCCTGATGATGAAGGTCTTCGCCCGCCACCTGGATCCGGTCACGGACTGGCGCCAGAAGGCCATCGCCGTGAGCAGCCACAACGGCGACGCCGAGCATGTCGCTGCCGCCCAGTCCCTCCTGCCCCGGGAGGAGTGGGGGCTGATGCAGACCCCCCTCGACGTGCCCCTGGTCCAGTTCGGCCGCCAGGTGCGCCGGCCGCGGCGCTGGTTCCACACCTGCAGCGGCGAGCACGCCGCCCTGCTTCGGGGCTGCCGTCTGCGCGGCTGGAGCCGCGCCGGCTACACCCTGCCCTCCCATCCCTTCTTCGAAGCCTACCTGGAGCAGCTCCGGCGTTTCCTCGGTCCGGGATGGCAGCCCCTGCGCATCGCCCGCGACGGCTGCGGCCTGCCGACGGTCTCGAACACGGTCTCGGAGCTTGCCCTCCTCTACGCCGGCCTGGCTGCGCAGCGCGATGAGGACTGGATCTGGGAGGCCATGCAGCGCCACCCGGACCTGATCGGCGGCTTCAACCGCCTGGACAGCACGATCCTCAAGACCGGAGGCGGCCGGGTCCTGGCCAAGGAGGGAGCCGACGGCCTCCTCGGTCTTTCCGTGGTCCACCCGGACTTCCCCGAGGGCCTCGGCGTGGTCGTCAAGATCGCCCATGGCTGGAATCCCCAAGCGACCTGGTACCTGGCCCGGGCGATCCTCGGGGTCCTGGGCTTCTCCCTGCGCAACCCCTATCCCCTGCACCGGCAGAAGGCCTTCCTGGTTCCTGGTGTCGTGCCGCCGGACCGTCTGCCGCTCCTGGAGCGGCTGCCGACCTGGGACGAATGGGATCCCGACCGCGACCGCTGGGAAACCTGGCAGGCGGAGGAGGACCGGGCATGAAGCCCGCCGGCGCCGCTCTCCAGACCCTGCGCCCCTTCCTCGACGGGGTTTTCACGGATCCGGCCCGGGACGAGTGGCTCCAGGTCCAGGAGCCGGCCTGCGGCCGTCCCTGGGCGCGCATCCCCCGCGGTTCGGAGGAGGACGTCCGCCGCGCCGCCGCCGGGGCGCGCCGCGCCTTCGAGGAAGGTTGGGGGCGGACCGCTCCAGGGGAGCGCGCCGACCTCCTGGACCAGGCGGCGGCCGCCCTCGAGGCCCGGTCCGAGGAGTTCGCCCGTTGCGAGAGCCGCGACACGGGCAAGCCCCTGCGGCTCGCTCGCGAGCTGGACATCCCCCGGGCGGTGGCCAACCTGCGCTTCTTCGCCGGCGCCCTGCGCCACGACGAGACCCCCTGCCACGAGAGCGCCGGGGTCCTGAACTACACCTCACGCCGGCCGCTGGGCCCGGTTGCCCTGATCACGCCCTGGAACCTGCCCCTCTACCTGCTCACCTGGAAGCTGGCGCCGGCCCTGGCCATGGGCAACACGGTGGTCGCCAAGCCGAGCGAGTGGACGCCGGGCACCGCCACCCTGCTCGCCGGCCTCCTGGCCGAGATCCTGCCCCCGGGGGTCTTCCAGATGGTCCACGGCCTGGGCGAGACCGCCGGCCGTGCCCTGGTCCGGGACCCCGACATCCGTGCGGTCTCCTTCACCGGCGGCACCGCGACCGGCGCCGAGGTCGCCCGCTCGGCGGCGCCGGCCTTCAAGAAGCTCAGCCTGGAACTCGGGGGCAAGAACCCGACCCTGGTCTTCGCCGACGCCGACCTCGAGGAGGCGGCGGCCGGGGCGGTGCGCGCCGCCTTCACGAACCAGGGGCAGATCTGCCTCTGCGGCTCGCGCATCCTCGTCGAGGCTTCGGTCCTGAAGCCCTTCCGCGAGGCCCTGGTGGAGCGGGTCCGTGCTCTGCGCCTGGGGGACCCGGCGGACCCGGCGACCGATCTGGGTGCCTTGATCTCCGCCGAGCATCGCGACCGGGTCGAGAGCTATCTGGCGCTCGCCCGGGAGGAGGGCGGCCGCTTCCTGACCGGCGGCGGCCGGCCCCCGATGCCCGAGCCCCTGGCTGGCGGCTACTGGCTGGAGCCGGCCCTGGTCGAGGGCCTGCCGGCCGCGAGCCGCTGCGCCACCGAGGAGATCTTCGGCCCGGTCGCCAGCCTCCACCCCTTCCGCGACGAGGCCGAGGCCCTGCGCCTCGCCAACGGCGTGCGCTACGGTCTGTGCGCCTCCGTCTGGACCCGGGACCTGGACCGTGCCCACCGCCTCGGCCACGATCTGGAGGCCGGCATGGTCTGGGTCAACACCTGGCTGCTCCGGGACCTGCGCACCCCCTTCGGCGGCGTCAAGGACAGCGGCCTCGGACGCGAGGGAGGCCGCTGGTCCCTGGAGTTCTTCAGCGAGGCACGCAACCTCTGCATCCGCTACTGCGCCGGGGACGTCCCGGCCGCCCAGCCTTCGCGACCGACATGAGTTCCCGAGGAAGGATCGTGCGCGGCGTCCTGGCTCCCCACCCGCCGCATCTTGTCTACGCCGAGAACCCGCCGCAGAACGAGCCCCGGGCCGAGTGCGGCTGGGAGGAGCTGCGCTGGGGCTACGAGCGTCTGCGTCACCGTCTGGAGGGAGAGGAGGTGGACGTCCTCGTGGTCCACTCGCCGCACTGGAAGACGAGCGTCGCCCACCACGTGCTGGCCGTTCCGCACTTCGAGTCCCTGTCCGTGGATCCGATCTTCCCGAACCTGTTCCGCTTCCACTACTCCCTGGACGTGGACACTGAGCTGGCCGGCGCGATCCTGGAGGAGGGGCAGGCCGCGGGCCTCGCCATGAAGAGCATGGAGAACCCCGACTTCCGCGTGGACTACGGCACCATCACCTCCTGCCACCTGACGCGTCCCGCCTGGGATCTGCCGATCGTCGCCCTGTCCTCGAACATGGCGGCCACCTACTTCAGTGACGAGGTCGCCATGGAACAGCAGCTGGCCCTGGGGCGAGCGACGGCGCGGGCGGTCGAGGCGACCGGCCGGCGGGCGGTGCTGCTGGCGAGCTGCAGCCTCAGCCACCGGCACTTCACCGAGGAGCCGGAGATCCCCGAGGACATGGCCTTCGAACACATCTACCACCACGGCCAGTACCTCTGGGACATGCGCGTCCTGGAGCATATGCGCCGCGGCCGCACGCGCGAGCTCCTGGCGGATCTTCCGGACTTCATCGAGCAGTCCGTGAGCGAGGTCCGTGAGGGCTCCCTGACCTGGCTCCTGGGGGCCCTGGACCTTCCGGACTACCCGGCGACGGTCCACGCCTACGGCACGGTCATCGGCACCGGCAACGCCATCGTCGAGTGGAATCCCGCCGACCGGGAGGTGAGGGCGTGAGCGGCGGCTTCGTCGGCGGCGCCCTGGTCCCGGGCAAGCCCCATCCGCTCCTGGTCCCGGAGCGCTCTCCGGCCTGGAGCCGCCTCCGCGAGGGCTTCGAGGATCTGCGGCGCTGGATCCAGGCACTGGAGCCCGACCTCCTGGTTCTCTACAGCAGCCAGTGGCTCAGCGTCATCGGCCACCAGATGCAGGCCGACCCCGAGCCCGAGTGGGTGCACGTGGACCCGGACTGGCATGAACTCGGGAGCATGCCCTACCGGTTCCGCATGGACGCCGCCTTCGCCGAGGCCTGGTGCGCGGCCGCCCGGCGCCGCGGCCTCC
>JALUUN010000074.1 GCA_027021325.1 Planctomycetota bacterium | reverse complement strand
CCGCCAGATCCTGGAGATCCACCTGCGCCACTGGGGGCTGCAGCCCCGGCCGGCGGCCGGCGTGGAGGAGGCCCTCGCCCAGGCCCGCGCCCACCCGGGCTGCCGCCTGGTCCTCACCGACTACGAAATGCCGGGAGGGAACGGGCTGGACCTCTGCCGCCGCTTCGTCGAGGAAGGGCTGCTTTCCGGGGCGCCGCGCATCCTTCTGACTTCCTCGGCGCAGCCCCTGGATGGCGAGGAGCTCCAGCGCCTGGGCATCCGCCGCACCCTCTTCAAGCCGGTGCGGCAGATGGCCCTGCGCGAGGCCATGGCCGGGGTGCTCGGCGGTGAGGAGACCGGCGGGAGCGCCGTCCCGCAGGCCGCCGCGGCACCGGCCGCCGCGGCCCTGGCCGGGCGCCTGCTGGTCGCCGAGGACAACCCCGTGAACCAGAAGCTGGCCCGCCGCCTCCTGGAGCGTCTCGGCTTCGAGGTCGAGATCGCCGGCCACGGCCGCCAGGCGGTGGAGCGCGCCCGCGAAGGCGGCTGGACCGCCATCCTCATGGACTGCCAGATGCCGGAGATGGACGGCTACGAGGCCACCCGCGAGATCCGGCGCATGCCGGCAGGGCGCTCGATCCCGATCATCGCCATGACGGCGAACGCCCTCCAGGGCGACCGCGAGAAGTGTCTGGCCGCGGGCATGGACGACTACCTGACGAAGCCCATCCGCCGCGACGCTCTGCTCGAGGTCCTGGGGAAGTGGGCGCGGGCGGCCTGAGACAGGAGGCCCCGGACCGGCGGCCCGGGGCAGCCGGCCGCGGAGCGGGACCTATGATCGGCCCTTCCGTCGGCACCCCGTCCCGGCCCCATGCGACGCCCCGCCCTGAAGCCCCTCCTCGGCCTGCTCCTTCTGCCGCTCGCTGCGCCCCTCCGGGCCCAGGAGCAACGCGACGATCTGACCCCGCTGGAGATCTCCTACGAGCTGAAGGTCGCCGAGGATCTCCAGCGCTTCGAGGTCGGCATGGAGATCCGCCATGTCACCAGGCCCTACCTGCATGTCGCCCTCCCGGAGTGGATGCCCGGCGCCTACATGCTCTTCCACTTCAGCCGGCGGCTGGAGGATCTGCGGGCGGAAGGAGCCGATGGATCGCCCCTGGAGGTCCTGCCCCTCGGGCACGGGCGCTGGAGCATCGCCACCGCAGGCCGTCGCGAGATCCACCTGCGGTATCGCGTTCCTGCCTCCCGCGGCTTCCGCGGCAGGCGGCCGGATCCCTCGGAGCCGGTCACCGGCCTGCGCGTGAACGGGCCGGGCACCTTCCTGTACGTGGAGGGAGCGAAGTCCCGGCCGGTCCGCGTCCGCTATGAACTCCCCGAGGGCTGGGGCCTCGCCAACGGCCTGCTCCCCGGGGACGGCCCCTGGGAGCGCCGCGCCCGGGACTACGACACCCTGGCCGACGCCCCGACCATCCTGGGCCATTTCCTGGAACGCCGCTTCGAGGTCGCCGGCGTCCCCTTCTCCTGTGTCTTCTTCCGCAACAACCAGGAATACGACTTCGATGTGGACGCCTTCGTGGACCTCGTGCGGAGGGTGGTCGAGAACCAGGCGCGTCTCTTCGGGAGCCTTCCCTTCCCGAACTACGTCTTCCTCTTCACCCTGCCGGGCGGCGGCGGCCTGGAGCACCTGAACTCCACCTCCGTCGGCCTGTCCCCGGAGGGACAGAAGCGCGATCCGCGGGACGGCATCTCAGTGGTCTCCCACGAGTTCTTCCACGCCTGGAACGTGAAGCGGATCCGGCCCCGGGTCCTCGGTCCCTTCGACTATCAGCGCGAGAACGTCACCGGCAGCCTCTGGGTCTCCGAGGGCTGGACTTCGTATTTCGGGGACCTGACCCTCGTGCGCACGGGCATCTGGAGCCGCCGGGAGTACCTGGATCACCTGGAGCGGGTGATCTCCGGAGAGCTGAGCAAACCCCGACGCAGCGAGCACTCCGTGGACTGGGCCAGCCGGCATGTCTGGTACCGGCAACCCGGAGAGGAAGGGCCGCGGGTGGACTACTACGCGACCGGCGAGTACCTCGGCCTGCTCGTGGACCTGAAGATGCGCCACGAGACCGGAGGCCGGGCCAACCTGAACGACTTGATGCGCTTCCTGAACCGCTGGTTCGCCGAACGGGGAACGGGCTTCGAGGAAGGCGACATCGAGCGCGCCTGCACGGCCCTGACGAACCACGACTTCGGCGAGTTCTTCGCCCGCCACGTGACGGGCACGGTGAAGCCGCCCTTCGCCGAGATCCTGGCCTACGCGGGGATCGAGTACTCGGAGGAGACCCTGCCCTGCTCCTTCCCCTTTCCCCTGCGCGGCCGGAGGGTGGGGGGCCGCAGGGGTGCGGAGACTCCCGAGGACGCCCCGCGCCGGGGCGACGTCCTTCTCGAGGCCGACGGCGCCCCCCTCGCGGACCCGGACGCCTTTCTCCGGAGCCACCAGCCCGGGGACCGGGTGCGCCTGCTCCTGGACCGGGGCGGCGAGAAGCGCGAGGTCGAGGTCGAGCTCACGCCGGAGACCCGCGTGCGGGTGTCCCTGCGCTTCCTGGACGCTCCCACCCCGGAGCAGCTGCGCCTCCGCGAGGCCTGGCTCGGTTCGGTGGAGTGAGGGGGCGGGGCCGGCGCCTATTCCGGCCCCGCCCAGGGCGGCCCGCAGGCCGAGGCGGCGGCGCGGGCGGCGGCACTCACGGGAATCGCCCAGCGCTCGAACCAGGGCCCCAGGTCGCGGCCGGTGTGGCGGCTCAGGGAGACGAGCCAGTGGTCGCGCTCGGCGGCGTCGGTCTTCGGCCGCTCGCCGGGCGGCAGGGCCTCGGCCTCGCGGAAGAAGCGGCGGAAGGGCTCCCAGCCGAAGGCCTGCTGGATGCGGGCGAAGAAGAGGAGCGCCAGCCCGGGATCCGCCTTCCAGCGCGCGAAGTCCGGCGCCTCCAGGTAGGGTGCCTCCTTGCGCTGCTGCTTCACGAGCCAGGGGTGCCCCCAGGGTTCGATCCCGGCCACCCGGTCCATGGCGTAGAGGGTGAAGAGGTTGTTCGTGACCTCGCCGGTGCCGGCGAAGGTCCACCAGGGCCGCTGGAGGTTGTGGCCGAGTTCGTGGAAGAAGCCCCAGCTGCCCTTCTCCTCCAGGGCCGCCAGGTCCAGGACCGGCGGCGGCGCGTCCTTCTTCTTCGGCGTGGCGACGTCGAGCCCGGTCATGATCGGGTAGCCGGCGTGCATGTAGCCCGCCACGATCTGGCGGTCGGCGACGAAGCGTTCCGGGCGCGCCTCGGGGGCGGGCCGGCCGGCGAGTTCGGCCTGGGCCTCGAGGACGCGGTCCCACCAGGCCAGGACCGGCGCGGGATCGTCGAGACCGCGGATCGAGGCCGAGGGGAGCGTGATCACGAGGTGGCGGCCCTGGAGCTCCGCCCACGGGGCGGGCGCCTGCCTGGCCCGGCGCCAGGAGCGGGCGTCGTCGCGGCCGAGGATGAAGAGCGGGGCTTCGACGGTGCCTTCCAGGCGGAAGCGGCGCGGGGTCTCTTCGCCCGGCGCTTCCAGGTACACGAGGCCGCCGAAGGGGCAGGCGGTCTCTGTTCCCTCCGGCGGAAGGGGCACGCTGCGCGTGATCTGGGGCCAGCGCTTCCACGGGTCCTTGCCCCAGAGGACGTCCTTGTGGCAGCCGATCCGCAGGCGCCAGCCCTCGCCGAGGCCGTCCAGGGGGAGGGCGCGGATGCGTTCGCCGGGAGCGGCGTAGCGGCCGGTGGAGATCCAGCCCCGGCGGCCGGCGGCGGCCTCGACCTCGACGCTCTCCCGCGGCGCCTGCGGCGGGACCGCGCCGGGGAAGTCCCCGCTCCCCGGCGCCGCCGGCGGGAAGGCCTCTTCACCGTGGCGGCGCCACCAGACCTTCAGAGCGAGGCGGTCGCGGGGCCGGGCGCTGCCGAGGGGCCGGCCCTCGGCCGGAGTGCGCTCCAGGGTGAGGGGCCCGGCGGCCTCCTCCACCCGGCGCAGGAAGGGGTCGTCTGCGGGCACGGCGGCGAGAGC
>JALUUN010000073.1 GCA_027021325.1 Planctomycetota bacterium | reverse complement strand
GTCGGCGATCGCGGGCCTGGTCGGCGCCACCCTGCGCATCCCCAACTCCTTTTTCATCGCCCTCTGCGGCGGCCGCAACGTCATCGCCGTCACCACGCTCCTCCTGGTGGCGCCGGCCCTCGGGGCCGGTCTGGCCCTCAAGAACCCGGACACCTCCTACACGACCTTCGCGGTCCTCGCCGGGCTCTCCGGCATCGGCGGCGGTGCCTTCGCCTCGTCCATGTCCAACATCAGCTTCTTCTTCCCGAAGCGGATGCAGGGCCTGGCCCTGGGGCTCAACGCCGGTCTCGGCAACGTCGGCGTCAGCGTGATGCAGGTCCTCCTGCCCTGGGCGATGACCGTGTCCCTCTTCGGGAGTCTCGGCGGCGGCCCCCGGCACCTGCCCGAGGCCCTGGGTGGCGGCCCGGTCTGGATCCAGAACTGCGGCCTCGTCTGGGTGCCGGTGCTGCTGGTCCTGGCTGCGGCCGCCTGGTTCGGGATGAACAACCTGCCACAGCACCGGGTGGGGCCGGCGCCCGCCGCCATCGCGCGCATGCTCTGGCTCTTGATTCTCGGCCTGGGCACCGGCGGGCTCGGCCTCTACCTGCTGCTGGGCTCCGGCTGGAGCATGTGGCTGGTTCTGCCGGTGACCATCGTCCTGACGGTGCTGGCCATGCGCTGGGTCGCCCCGGAGCAGGTGCGCAGCAACCTGGCCGGCCAGTTCGTGATCTTCCGCAACTCCCACAACTGGATCATGACCTGGCTGTACACCATGACCTTCGGGTCCTTCATCGGCTACAGCGCCGCCTTCCCCAAACTGATCCAGGACGTCTTCGGCTCCCTGCCGGACGGCAGCCTCAACCCCAACGCTCCGAACCCGCTGGCCTACGCCTGGCTCGGCCCGCTGGTCGGAAGCCTGGTCCGGCCGGTCGGCGGCTGGCTGTCCGACCGCGTCGGCGGCGCCCGGGTCACCCACTGGGACACGGTGGTGATGATCGCCAGCGCCCTCGGCGTCGCGTGGTGCGTGCGGGCGGCCGGAGCGAGCGACACGCCGGAGGAGTGGTTCCTGCCGTTCCTGGTCCTGTTCCTGATCCTCTTCGTCACGACCGGCATCGGCAACGGCTCCACCTTCCGGATGATCCCGATCATCTTCCGCCCGGAGCAGGCCGGGCCGGTGCTCGGCTGGACCTCGGCAGTGGCCGCCTACGGCGCCTTCATCATCCCCCGCGTCTTCGGCAGCCAGATCCAGAGCGGCACGCCGGAGTACGCCCTGTACGGCTTCGCCGTCTACTACCTGTCCTGCCTGGCCTTGAACTGGTGGTTCTACGCCCGGCGCAACGCCCCGATGCCCTGTTGAGTCATGGCGACGAGGCTCCGGACTTCCGTGTTTCTCACCGCGGCCGCCCTTCTCGGTGCGGGAACGGGGCTCTGGTCCGCGGGCTTGCCCATGCCCGGGGACGACCAGGGCTACGCACCGGAACAGCCCATCGCCTTCAGCCACCGGCTGCATGCCGGCGAGCTGGAGATGGACTGTCTCTACTGCCACTACGGGGCCCGCTGGAGCCGGCATGCGGGAGTCCCGCCGGCGGAGCTCTGCATGAACTGCCACCAGAGCGTGACGGCTTCCCTGGACGCCGTGGCCGAGGAGCGCGCCCGCGCCGAGGAGGAGGGGCGCGAGCCGCAGACTGTGGTCTCCCCGGACCTGGCCCGGCTCTACGGCTACCTCGGGCTGGACGAGAACCGGAAACCCGTGCCCGGCGCCGAACCGCAGCCGGTCCCCTGGGTCCGGGTCCACGACCTGCCGGACTTCGTCTGGTTCGATCACCGCCCGCACGTGCGCCGCGGCATCCAGTGTCAGCAATGCCACGGGCCGGTCGAGGGCATGGAGCGGATGCAGCAGTGGTCCGACCTCAGCATGGGCTGGTGCCTGGACTGCCATCGCAGCAATCCCGCCGTTCCCGGACATTCCCTGGAGGGCCTGGATCCGCGGGAGCGGAGCCTGGCCTCGGTCCCGACCGACTGCTCCACCTGCCATCTCTGAAACCATGGAGACGAGACTGGACCAGGACTTTCCCGGGCTGGAGGCCGCGGCGGCCGCCGGCGCGAGCCGGCGCTCCTTCCTGCGCGCCGCCGGTTTCGGCCTGGCTGCGCTGAGCAGTTGCAGCCGGCCCGGCAGCGAGCGCATCCTGACCTGGCTGGCGCCGCCCGAGGGGCTGATCGCGGGACGCGCCTACCGCATCGCCACGACCTCCCGGGCCTGTCCCGCGGGCTGCGGGATCCTGGTCAAGTGCCGCGACGGGAGACCGATCCTGGTCGAGGGTCATCCCGGACACCCCTTGAGCCGCGGCGGCGTCTGCCCGAGCTGCCAGGCCAGCCTCCTGTCCCTCTACGACAGCCAGCGGCCGGCGGCGCCGGAGGTGGAGGCGGCGGCGGTGACCCTGGAGGCCGCCGACGCCCGGGTCCGGGAGCTCCTCGCTTCGGCCCGGACCGTGCGCCTGCTCACGCCCTCGCTGCTCTCGCCGAGCACCCGCGCCCTGGCCGGGGAGTTCCTCGCCCGCGCCGGCGACGGGCGGCTGGTCGAGTACGACGCTCTCTCCATGCATGCCCTCCTGGAGGCCACGGAGCGGACCCGCGGCCTGCGCGTGGTTCCCGGCTACCGCCTCGAAGAGGCCCGGGTCGTGGTCTCCGTGGACGCCGACTTCCTCGGCACCTGGCTGGATCCGGTCGGCTTCGCGGCCGCCCGGGCGCAGGCGCGCTCGCCGGAGGAGGGCGGAGCGGGGCAGCTCCACTGGCAGCTCGAGGCCCGCATGAGCCTGACCGGCAGCAAGGCCGACCGGCGGCGGCTGCTGGCGCCGTGGGAGCGCGGCGCCTTCCTCACCGCCCTGGCCTGGCGGCTCGGCGGCGGCGAGGCCCTGGGCGGGGAGCGCCCCCGCCTCCGCGAGGACCTGGAGAAGACCCTGGAGGCGGTCGCCCGCGACCTCGAAGCCGCCGGCCGCCACGCCCTGCTCCTCTGCGGCAGCAACCGCGTCGAAGAGCAGATCCTGACCGCCTGGATCCAGGAGCTCCTCGGCTGCGTCGGAACCACCGTGGATCTGGAGCAGCCCTCCCTGCGCCACCGGGGCGACGACCGCGCCCTGGCGGCGCTGCGGCAGGAGCTGGAGGAGGGCCGCGTGGACCTCCTGATCGTCGGCGGAGGGAATCCCGCCTACGAGATCCCGGGCCTGGGGGAAGTCCTCCGCAAGGCCGGCGCCCGGGTGGTGCTGGCCGAGGAGCGCCACGAGACCGCCGGCCTGGCCGGGGTCCTCTACCCTCTGGCCCATCCCCTGGAACGCTGGGACGACCTGGAGGCCCGGCCCGGTCTGGTCTCCCTGGCGCAGCCGAGCCTGCCGCCCCTGCGCCAGGGCCGGACCCTGCGGGAGTGTCTGGCGCGCTGGATGGGGGACACCCGGAGCGACCGGCGGCTCCTCGAGGACTCCTGGCGGGAGCGCCTGGCACCGGCGGCACCCCCGGCGGCCTTCCGCAGCCGCTGGCGCAGCGCCTGCCGCCGGGGCTGGCTGGAGTTTCCCGGCCGGCGCAGCGAACCCTCTCCCTTCCGCCGCGAGGCCCTGGCCGCGGTGCCCGCCGGCCGGGCACCGCGTTCCGGGCGGCTGCGTCTGGTCCTGCATGCCGACTTGCGCATGCTCGACGGGCGCAACGCCCACAACGCCTGGCTGCAGGAACTTCCGGACCCCCTCACGCACCTCTCCTGGGAGCACGCCCTCTGCCTGGCGCCCGGGCGCGCTTCTCGCCTGGGGCTGCAGGACGGGGACCTGGTGCGTCTCCGGGCCGGGGACGGCCCGGCCGTCGAGCTGCCGGTGCTGGTCCAGCCGGGGCAGCACGAGGAGATCGCCGCCGTCGCCCTGGGCTTCGGGCGCGAGGGCACCGACCGCTTCACGCGGGTCGGGCCGGACTGGATCCAGGCCGAGGCGACGGTGGAGCCCGGTGGGCGCATCGGCGTCTCCATGCGCGACTTCCTGCGCCTGGACGCCGGCGGCCTGCAGTTCGAGGCCCGCGAGGTCGAG
>JALUUN010000072.1 GCA_027021325.1 Planctomycetota bacterium | reverse complement strand
GATCCGCCAGGAGTTCTGGGAGAACCTGCGCATCGTCCCCGGGAACGGCGAGACCCTGAACACCACCCTGGAGAAGGCCGGGCGCGTCGCCGACTTCCTGGAGTTCGCCGAACTCATGTGCCTGGACGCCCTGGAGCGCCGCGAGTCCTGCGGCGGCCACTTCCGCGAGGAGTTCCAGACCGAGGAGGGCGAGGCCCTGCGCGACGACGAGAACTTCTCCCACGTGGCCGTCTGGGAGTACCAGGGACCGGACCAGCGGCCCCTGCGCCACCGGGAGGAACTCCAGTTCGAGTACGTCCCGCCGACCACCCGGAGCTACAAGTAGGAGCCGAGATCCATGGACTTCACGCTTCACGTCTGGCGCCAGGCCGGCCCCGAGGAGCCCGGCCGCATGGAGATCCTCCCGGCCGAGGGCATCAGCCCCGACATGTCCTTCCTGGAGATGCTCGACCTCGTCAACGAGCGTCTCCTGGCCGAAGGCAAGGAGCCCATCGCCTTCGACCACGACTGCCGCGAGGGCATCTGCGGCATGTGCTCCCTGGTCATCAACGGCGTCGCCCACGGTCCGGACCGCGGCACCACCGCCTGCCAGCTGCACATGCGCCGCTTCCAGGACGGCGACTCCATCTACATCGAGCCCTGGCGGGCCAGGGCCTTCCCCGTGGTCAAGGACCTGGTGGTGGACCGCTCGGCCTTCGACCGCATCATCGAAGCCGGCGGTTTCGTCTCGGTCCGCACCGGCGGCGCTCCCGACGCCAACACCCTCCCGGTGCCCCGGGAGGAGGCCGAGACCGCCATGGACGCCGCCGCCTGCATCGGCTGCGGCGCCTGCGTGGCGAGCTGCCCGAACGGCTCGGCCATGCTCTTCGTGGCTGCCAAGGTCGCCCACCTCGCCCACCTCCCCCAGGGCCAGCCGGAGCGCGAGCGCCGGGTCCTGGCCATGGTCCAGCAGATGGACGCCGAGGGCTTCGGCAACTGCACGAACCACGAGGAGTGCGAAGCCGTCTGCCCCAAGGAGATCCCGACCCGCTTCATCCACGAGATGAACCGCGACTACCTGCGGGCGGGAATGCGGGCCCGCGTCTGAGACCGGGACCGCCCGCGCGCGCCCGGCTCAGAGGGCGATCAGGATCAGTCCCAGGAGAATCAGTCCCTGGGCCACCAGGCGGGGGCCGCGCACCGGCTCCCGGAGGACCAGGGCCGACCACAGAAGCACCAGGGGGATGCTCGCCTGGCGGAAGGCGAAGGCCAGGCTGACGGCCGTCACCCGCTGGTAGGCGGCCAGGACCAGGGCGTAGGAAAGGAGGTTGAGGGAGGCGGCCGCCAGGACCCGCCCCCAGGCGGGTGGAGGTGCGGGCCGGAGGCCGCGGAAGCGCAGGCGCCAGGCGGGCTCCAGGAAGAGCCAGCAGGCGAGGAAGTAGATCCCCGCGTAGCGGGCCGCCGGGCCCCCGCCCGGGGGCAGGGCGTCCACGAGGACCTTGTCGCAGCGCGTGTAGATCACCGCGCCCAGGGCCGCCAGGAAGACGCCGCGAAACTCGGCGGGCCCGCCGGCCGGCAGGCGCCAGCCCTGGCCGGGGGCCAGGAGGCAGCCCAGGGCCACGGCCAGGAGCCCGAGGCCGCCGGCCAGCCCGGGAGGGCGCCCAAGGAGGAGGTCCAGGAGGCCGAGGAGCAGGATCGGCAGGGCCCGGGCCACCGGATAGGCGAAGGACAGGTCCTGGCGCCGGTAGGCCTCGGCGAGGCCCAGGATGTACACCGCCGAGCCCAGTCCGCTGGCCAGCATCCAGGGCCAGAGCGACCAGGGAAGCACCGGATCGGCGAAGAGGTCGGCCAGGACCACCGGCAGCCCCCAGCCCGCCGCCAGGACCGCCAGCATGCGCCGGAACAGGACCGGCGCCGCCTCGCCGGCGCCGCGGGCCAGGGCGTTCCAGGCCCCGTGGCCCACGGTGGAGGCCAGGATCAGGAGCAGGGCGGTGCGGTCCACGGCGGGTTCTGGCGCCGGCAGGGCGCCCGGGAGAGAATGGCGCCGTGGAGATCGAGGTCAAGTTCCAGGCCCGGGACGCCGAGGACCTGGAGCGCCTGCCGGCCTACCTGGCGGCGCTGCCAGTGGAGGTCCACATCGGCGATCGTGAGCGGGTCACGGATCTGTATCTGGACACGGGGGACTGGCGTCTGTTCCGCGCCGGCTACGCCTGCCGCATGCGCTGGCGCGGCGGCCACCGCTGGCTGGGCCTCAAGGGCCTGGACCCGCCCCGGGACGGGGTCGTGCGCCGTGCCGAGTACGAGTGCCGGCTGCCCGCCGGCGTGCGAGAGCCTGCGGAGATTCCCCCGGGCGTCCTCGACGGCTACCTGGACGCCCTGCGCCGGGGCGCCGCCCTGCGCCCGCTCTTCGAACTCCTGCAGTTGCGCAAGCCCCACCTCCTGCGCCGCGCCGACGGACTGGTCGTCGAAGCCAGCGCCGACGAGGTCCGTTTCGAGGAGGGCGACCGCCGCGTCGTCCTGCATCAGGTGGAGCTCGAGCTCAAGGCCGGCCCCGAGGAGGGCCTCCACGAGCTCGCCCGCCTCCTGGCCCGCTCGAGCGGCTGGAAACGAGCCCTCGGCAGCAAGTTCGAGCAGGGGCTTCTGTTCGCCGGCCTCCAGCCCCTGCCCCTGGCCTGAGCCGCTTCTTCCCGGCCACGCCGCATCTTCGGACCCGTCCGCCGGCGGCTTTGCGCGTCCCCCGGTGGACCCTGCACCCTCTCTTCCCACCACCATGACCCAGACCTCCCTTGTCTTCGCCGGCGGCCTCTGCCTGGCCGCCCTCCTCGGCGCCTCCTGCAGCAGCGCCCCCTACTCCTCCGCCCACGGCAACCAGGGCGTCCGCGTCTTCGGCACCGTCTGGAACGACGGGGACACGAAGAGCACCTTCACGCCCGGCGGAGCGACCAGCAAGCCGGAGACCGACGTCACCGGCATCGGAGCGGCCTACGAGCAGTTCCTCGGCGAGGGCTTCTCCTGGACAGCCGCCATCGAACGCCGCAACTACGAGACCCAGGCCGGCGCGGATCTCGACGCCAACGAGCTCCGCTTCGGCCTGCGCGGCTATCTGGGGCCGCAGGAGAAGCTCCAGCCCTTCGTGACCGTCGAGGGCTTCTACGGCGACGGCCTCGACGCCTCCTCCGCCCCCGACAGCGACTCCTACCTCGGCATCGCTGTCGGCGGCGGCCTCGCCTGGTGGCCCTCCAAGGACATCAGCCTGGAGGCCGGGCTCCTCTACGAGACGACCCTCTCCAACCCCGAGACCGACCTCGGCGGCGGCAATGTGCGCGAAGACGAGATCAGCGGCCTCACCGCCCGCATCGGCGTCGGCTTCTGGTTCTGAGGCCGCGCCCCGCCCAGGCCGGGACGGCTCCCCTTCAGGAGCCGTCCCGGTCCTCTTCCCGGTCGAACTGCAAGTCGAACCAGATCCAGAAGGCCCGGGCATAGCGCAGGAACCAGAGCGGGAAGAGGACCGTGACCAGGGCGGTGCCGAGGACCGCGGCGAGGAGCGGCAGGTCCAGTCCCCAGGCCAGCATCGCCCAGGTCAGGAAGATCAAGGCCGTGCTGGCGCCGTAGTTGATGTAGATCGAACCGAGGAAGTAGCCCGGCTCCCGTTCGAAGCGCCAGCCGCAGCCGCTGCAGCGTTCCTCCAGCCGGAACCAGCCGCGGAAGATCCTCCCCTCCCCGCACAGGGGGCAGCGCAGGCGCAGGGCGCGGCCCAGGCGCGGCTCGGTCCTAGGCGCCGAAGAGGGTCCAGGAGGCGTCGTGGAATCGGGCACGGACTTCCTCGTAGGGCGCCGCGGGGCCGGGCTCCAGGACGCCGGAGCGCAGTGGCACCTCGTGGCCGGCCAGAAGGCCGGCGACCGGCCCGCCCTGGACGATGGCCCAGGCCTGGAGAGCGGCACCGAGGGCGGCGGATTCGGGCTCCTCGGGAAAGACGAGGGGCACCTGGAAGAGGTCGGCCAGGATGCGCGCCCACAGGGGATTGCGGGCTCCCCCGCCCACCAGGCGGAGCTGGCGGGCCTGGAGGCCGTGCTCGACGAAG
>JALUUN010000071.1 GCA_027021325.1 Planctomycetota bacterium | reverse complement strand
CCTCCTCCAGGAGCGGGCCGCCGAACTCCGCCCCCTGGGTGTGGAGATCGAGGCCTTCAGCGAGACCAGCGTGGCGGTGCGTGCGGTCCCGGCCTGCCTGGAGCGCCTGCAGCCCGAGCGCCTCGTCGAGGATCTCCTGGAAATCGTGCGCGACGAGCGTCCGGCCCGGGCCGAGGCCCTGCAGGAAGAGGTGCTGCACCGCATGGCCTGCCGCGGGGCGGTCCGGGCCGGCGACCGCCTGGACGCCGAGGCCCTCCAGGGCCTCCTGCGCCGCGGCGCCCACCTGCCCCAGGACCGCACCTGCGCCCACGGGCGGCCGGTGCGGGTCTTCCTGAGCCTGGAGGACCTGAACCGTGCCTTCCAGCGCCGTTAGGGCGGTCCTCCTCCTGGCCGGGGCCGCCGCCCTGCCGGCCCAGGAGCCGGCCGGGGATCCCCTGGCCCCGCTCCTGGAGCGCGGCTTCGACGCCATGTGGAGCCGGGCCCTGGCCGCCGGGGAGACGAAGACGAAGCGCCAGCGGCCCTGGCTCCTGGAGCGCGCCACGGCCCGGGAATGGAGACGCCTCCTCGACCGCCTGGAGAAGGCCTACCCGGAGGACGCCGAGCGTCTCGCCCGGAGCCTGCAGGGTGTCCTGCTCGCCGGCGGACCCGAGGGCGGGCTCCTGGCCTCGGCGGAGCGGGAGCGTTTCGAGTTCCACCTGCCGCCGGCGGCCCGCGAGTTCTGCTCGCCGGAGCAGGGCGGGGTGGCGGCTTTGCGCGCCTTCCTGTGGCGCGCCGAGGCCGAGCGCGCCTGGATCGAGGAGCAGGGCGGCGAGAACTGGGACGGGCGCCAGGAGGCCGCACGGCGCCTCTGGTCCGATCCCGGGATCCAGGCCGAGCTGGACCGCCGCTTTCTGGATCTCCTCGAGGACCCCGGCGGCGCGCCGCCCCCGGGTTTCGCCGCACGGCGCAAGCGCGGCGTGAAGGAGGACCAGCGTCCGGTGGCGGAGCAGGGACTGGCGGTCCTCTACGGGAGCGCGGTCCTGGTCGGCCGGAGCGCCGAGGAGTTCGCACGCCTGCGGCGGCTGCTCCTCCTCGTGCGTCAGGACGAGGAGGCGCGTCCGATCTTCGACGGCCACGCGGCCATCCTCTTCGAGGTGCCGGGCGAGACCTCGACCCGGCCCCTGCCCTTCTTCACCCGGGCGACCGTCGGGATCCTCGAGGCCGTGCCGCCGGGCCTGAGCCCGGTGCGGCCCGACGGCAGCCCGATCCTGGAACTGAAGGAGGACGAGGCCGGACGCGCCATCGGCGTTCCCGGAGGCCCCGGCTTTTCGGAGATCCACCAAGCGGCGAACGTGGTCTCCATGGCCTTCTGGTGGAAGGGGATCCGCGCCCGCCGCAACCGTCTGCCCGCCGCGCAGATCGCCGAGGAGGCGGAACGCCGGCGCCTCGCCTTCCTGGACCGGAACCCGCCGCCGGGTGGCTGAAGGATTCAGGCGTCCGGGCGCCGGAAGCTGCGCCGCGGCGGCGGCGTGCGCCAGACCAGGCGCTGGAACTCGTAGTAGCGCACCGGGCGGTCGAGGCGGCGGCCCCGGTACTCCTCGACGAAGAGGGGAACGCGCCGACCCTCGACTTCGGTCCACTCCAGAAGGCGGAAGCGGATGCGCTGCGCGTCCTCGTCCGCCGGCTCCTGAGGCGAAGCGCCGTCCTGGCCGCCGCCGGAGGCTTCGCCGCCGGGGACCCCGGAGGCGCCCGCCTCCTCCTCGGGCGGAGGCCAGAGGTCGAAGGCCAGGGGCAGGCCGTCTTCGCCGATCTGGAGAAGGAAGCTCCAGGGCCTGCCGCCGCGTTCGAGAACGCCGGCGAGGCCCTTCGAGGAGAGGTCTCCGCCTTCGACCCGCAGGGCGCGGGCGCGCTCGGCCAGGCGGTCGAGATCGAAGAAGAGGAGGAAGTCCTGGCACAGGTCCATTTCCTCTTCGATGCGCTGCCGGTCGTTGCGGAAATCGCGCCCTTCCAGGAGGGTGAGACGCCCGTCCTCGGACTGGAGCCACCAGGTCTCGCCGTCGTAGCCCTTGCGCACCTTCGTGCCCTCGCCCAGATCCCGGAGCTCCGCCCGGTAGAGACCGCCGTCGTAGTCCACATAGGCGAGGCGGATCTCCAGGGCGTTCACGCTGTGCTCCTGCTCGGTCAGGACCAGCTCCAGTTCGAAGCCCCGGGCCGGAGGCGGCGGGGCCTCCGCGCCGGGCGCCTTCTGGGCCTCGACCAGCTCGCGCAGGAGGGCGCGCGGATCGCCGGTGTCCTGGGGGGCGGCGAAGAGGGCGAGGAGGAGGCTCAGGGGCAGGGCGTCAGGCATGGCGCGGAGGACCTCTACCCTACGCGCGCCCCGGGCCCCGCGTGGGCGGCCTCGCGGGCGGAAGCGCCGCCGCGCCGGGGTATCATCCCGCGGTGCGCGGCTCGGCCCTTCCTCCCTTGTGGCGCGTGCCGGCGGCCTTCGCCCTGGCCCTGATCCTGATGGTGGGGACGACCCGTCTCCTCCAGGGGCGGACCGTGCAGTTCTGGCAGCCCCTGCTCGGGATCCAGTGCGAGCGCTTCCAGGCCTGCGCCGACCTGGCCCGGGAGGAGGGCCCGCTGGACGTGGTCTTCCTGGGCACCTCCCTGACCCAGCATGGCTTCAGCGCCACCCTCCTGGAGGAGATCGCCGCCGCCGACCTGGGGCGGCCGGTCCGGGCCTTCAACCTCGCCACCCAGGGCTCGGGGATCCGCCTGGACCCGCTGGTCCTGCGCGACCTCCTGCTCCAGGGGGAGCCGCCGCGCGTTCTGGTGGTGGAGGCCAGCCCCGAGCGCCTCAACGTCCACAACGTTTTCAACGAGGACGAGTTCCTGCGCTACTACGGGCAGGTCCCCGACGCCCTGCACAGCCTGGCCCACGGCGCCGATCCCGCGCTCCCGGTGCGCGCCCTGGTGCGCGGGCCGGGGGTCCTCTTCCAGCGGATGGTCCTGCCCGCCGGGCGTCCGCCCATGAGCCGGCGCATCGCCGAGGCCCGCCAGCGCCGCGGCAGCCGCTACTGGCCCGGGGACTGGCCGGAGCTGCAGGAGGAGCGGGCCGAGGTGGTGGCCCAGACGCGCCGCGTCCTGCGCGATCGCGAGGGCCTGAGCCAGGAGGAGATCGCCGCCTACACCCCGGAGATGCTCGAGGAGTACCGGATCCGGCACCACGCCGGCAAGGTGCGGGAGCGGCGGCTCGCGGACTACGAGATCGCGCCCCTGATCCGCCACGAGTTCGAGGGCCTGCTGGAGCGGGCGCGGGAGCGGGGAGTGCAGGTGGTCCTCTACGACCCGCCCTCCAGCGCGATGCTGGAGGAACTCACCATGGAGCCCTGGATTCTCGAGCTCTGGCGCAGCTACCTGGAGGAGATCCGCGAACGCTACGGGGTGGAACTGGTTGAGCCCACCGAACTGCTGCCGCGCCTCGAGGGCCTGTACCGCGACGGCGACCACCTCGCCGCAGAGGGCTGCCGCCTCTTCACCGGCTGGTTCTACGAGACCGCCCTGGCCCGCCGCCTGCGCCCCGGCCCGTGACCGCCGACACCGCCTCCTTTCTCGACCGGCCGCCGCTCCGGTCCCGGCCCGCCCCCGAGGTCGAGGTCCTGGTCCATCCCGAGGCGCGTTTCAAGCGCCTGCACCTGGAACTGGCCCTGGACCGGCCCCTGGACGGGCGGCGGGCGGCCCGGACTCTCCTTCTCGAGGTCCTGCAGCAGGGCTCCCGGGACTTCCCGAGCCAGCTCGCCCTGGCCCGGCGCCTGCAGGAACTCTGGGGAGCGGAGATGGAGCTCGAGGCCGGGCGTATCGCCGAGTGCCACCGGAGCACGCTGCACCTGTCGGCGGTGGGGGAGCGCTTCCTCCCGCCCGGCGAGGAGGTCCTGCCGGGCCTCCTGGACCTGGTGCGCAGCGTCCTGGAGCGCCCGGCCCGGGGCGCGGGCGGCTCGCCTTTCCGCGAGGAGGTCGTGGAGCGGGAGCGCGGGCTCCTGCTCCGGCGCATCCGCAACCTTCCCGACGACCGCGCGTCCTGGGCCTCGGAGCGGTTCCTCCACCACCTCTGCCGCGACG
>JALUUN010000070.1 GCA_027021325.1 Planctomycetota bacterium | reverse complement strand
CGTCCCACGCGTCCGGTTCGATGGTCTCCTGGATCGCCTCCAGGAGCTCGTCGGCGGTGAGGATCGTGGCTTCCTTCTCGGGCAGCTCCTCCTCGATCTGGTCGATACCGCCGGAGGGCGAGAGGTTGATCTCCTGCCCCGGGAAGTCGGCGACCTTGCGGATGATGTCACGGACTTCGTACTGCCGCCGCACCTGACCGCCCTGGGCTTCCTCGGCGGCGACGACATTGACCACGCCGTTGGCGATGCGGAAGCGGATGCCCTCGGTTCCGGTCAGGTCCTCGATGACCTTGAGGATCGAGGAGACCGGCATCTGGTTCTTGGCGACGAACTGGATCTGCTTGAGGTCTTCGTCCAGGTCCTCGCGGACGGTGCGGCTGACCACGAAGTTCACCCGCGTGTATTGCTGCAGGTTCTCGGCGATGACCTCGATCGGGTCGTCGAAGCGCGGCACCAGGAAGGTGTTGTCCAGGGCGTTCTGGATGGCCGCGGTCGCCGGATCCACGGTGGTGGTGGCGGTCACCTGGTCCAGGGGCTTGCGCTTGCTCACCACCTCCCGGAAGTACTCCTTGTCGTACTCGATCGTGCCCTTCGGCGGCGTGGTCAGGAGCCGCAGTTCCTCGAAGGTCCGTTTCCACTCCTCCCGGAACACGGTCTGGGTGCGGCGCTGGCGCTGCTCGTGCCAGGCGTCCCGGGCGATCTCTTGCAGGTGCTGCGCTTCCTCGTTGCGCGGATCCAGCTCCAGCAGCGCCTCCAGGATCTCCAGGGCGTCGCCGTAGTGGCCCTCGGTGAAGGCCTGGTTGGCCTCGGAGAAGAGGGTCTGGATACGGTTCTGGAAGTACTCCTGCTCGGCCTGCTCCAGGGCCCGGGCCTCGGCCTCGGCGGCGGCCCGCTCGGCGGCCCGCTCGGCCTCGGCGGCGTCCGAGGCGGCGGCCATGGCCTGCTGCAGCTTGGCCTGGACCAGGCTCCGATCGAGGTTGGCGCTCGCGACCTGCGGGCTGATGCGCAGAGCCAGGTCGGCGGCGGTGTAGCTCTCCACGGCCTGGGAGAAGTCGCCCCGCTGCATGGCGCGGTCGCCGTCGTTCACCAGGCCCTCGACCCGCATGCGCTCCCGCGCCCAGCGCATCTGCTCCTGCAGGATGCGGTTCTCGGCGCTGTCCCAGTCGAAGGGCTGGCCTTCGAGGGCCGCCTGCGCCCGCCGCAGTCCGTCCCGCGCCTCGGGGTTGTCGGGATCGGTCTGGTAGGCGTCGGTGTAGTACTCCAGGGCACCCCGGTAGTCACCGCGTTCCAGGGCGGCGTCGCCGAGTTCCACGAACTGCTGGCTGAGAAGACGCTGCTTCTCCTGACGCGCCTGGATCACCGCCCGCGGGTCCTCCTGGGGATCCTGCATGCGCGCCTCGGCGATGCCGGTGCCGGCGAGGACACCTTCGGCCTCCAGGGCGGCGTCGCGATCCAGGTCGGAGGGGAATCCGTCGGCCTCGACCGGGTCGCTGCCCGCCGAGGAGCAGGACAGGGCGAGGAGGGCGGAGAGCAGGAAGGGGTTCCGGTGGATGCGCATCGATGCTCGGGTCCGGGAGGACCGGGCTCCGGCTCCGGAGAACCGCGGTGCCCGCGTCCGGGAGCCCGGTGCCCCGGGGGGCGGAAGGGCTCGTGAAGGCGAGGGTGGGAAGGGGAACGTGGATGCCCCGCGCGGCCTCACCGCGGGGGGCCCGAGGGCGAGGACGGAACCGGAAGTTCCACCTCCACCGGGCTCCCACAGGGATCGGTCCAGCGCAGACGAGCGAAGGTCCGGGTCACGGCCACCTCCCGGATGCGGTCGGCGGGCCGGCCGCCGATTATGGCCCTGCGCCCCAGGGCGTCAAAGCGTGGAATCCTGGTGGCCTCCACCACCTCGGCATCCC
>JALUUN010000069.1 GCA_027021325.1 Planctomycetota bacterium | reverse complement strand
GAGACCTCCTCCAGGATCCAGCCGCTGCGGGCGAACTCCTCCCCGGGGCCGACTTCGGCGGGGCCCTGCTCCGGGCGGGCGGGGCGCTGGAGGACCAGGACCAGCCGCGGCCCCGGCCGCAGCTCCCGCAGCTCGAAGCGGCTCTCCCGGGGCAGGACCACCCGGGCCGCGGCGGCGGCCGACTCCCGCACCTCGGGATCTCCCGGGGCGCCGCCGGTTCCCGGCCGGACCAGGACCGCCCGCAACCGGTAGTGGAGGGGGACCTCCTCGCATACCACCGGATCCAGGAATTCCAGCCCTTCGGTCTCCAGGAGGAGCTCCCCGGGCCGGTCCCCGATCCAGCGCCAGAGCCGGTAACGGAGGCCCTCCACGGGATTCTTCGGGTGCGGCGACCAGCGCAGGCGGACGCCTCCCGGCGCGGGCTCGGCCTGGAAGTCCCGGGGCGGATGGAGGGCCGGCCAGGGGGCCGTCCCGGCGGGGGCCTCGGGGGCGAGGGGGGCGAGGCGGGCCGCCGTCTTCGGCCCGAAGGCGGGCCCCGGCAGGGCCCGGCGGATCCGTTCCGGCCAGGAGCGGGTTCCGGCCGCCGGCCCGGATTCCGGCTCGGGCTCCGCGGGCGCCCCGGCGCCTTCGCCGGCCGCGGGCGGGGCCGGCCAGCGCAGCTGCACCGCCAGCCCCAGGAGGCCGGCCACGGCGGCCAGGGCCAGGAGGACCGAAGCCAGCCCTCTCACGGTCCTCCCCCCGACTCCAGGGCCTCCACGGGAAGCACCCGGACCTCCACCTCCAGGCGCCAGGAGGAACCGGCCGGTTTCCAGGAGAGCCGCAGGGGATCCACCAGATAGCCGCGCCCGGCGGGCATCCCCAGGAGGTGGGAGGCCCAGACGCCCGTGGACTCGGCGGTGCCCAGGAGACGGAGCCGAAGGCGCAGTCCGCCCCCGGTTCCAGGCTCCAGGGTGAGGGCCTCGATGCGGTCGCGTTCCCCGGGGCCCAGCTCCAGCCAGCGGGCCAGCTCCAGGCGCAGGGCCTCCCCGGCCGGCCCGCCGGCGGCGAGGAGGTTCTCCGGATCCTGCCGGTCCTCCAGGCCCCAGAGGCGGGCCAGGTCGGTCTGGATCTCCTCCGGCGAGGGGAGGGCGCCGGGGCGCCGGCCCAGGGGCTCGCGCCAGGCTGGCGTGGCGGCCGCCGGGGCCGGAGGGGCTTCGGCCTCGGCCGCTGCCGGAGCGGCCCGGGCGAGGAGGCTGCGCCGCTCCTGCCAGCGGAGCAGGGGGCCGAGGGAGAGGGCGAGGAGCAGGAGAGCCGGGAGCAGGCGCGCCATGGCCTCAGGCCTCGCCGGGGAGCTCGCCCTCGACGACCAGACCGCGGTCGCGGTTCTCCTCGATGCTCAGGTTCTCGACCCGGCCTTCGAGGGACTCGGTCCAGGCGCTCTCCTCGCCCGGAGGGCCGCCGGGCAGGAGCCGCAGGCGGAAACGGGCCCGAGAGCTCTCGGGGGAGGCCAGGATCTCGAAACCGGCGACCCGCCCCCGGGGGGCGGCGGCCAGGATCTCCTCGACGGCCTGCCGGAAGGCCCGGCGCCGGGCGAGGAGCCCCTCCAGGGCCGCGGGAGCGGCCGTCGCGCCGGAGGGCGTCCGGCGGGCGAGGGGCCGGGCCCGCGCCGCCCCGGTCCGCGCCAGGGCCCGTTCCTGCTGCCAGGTCACCCAGGCGCTGCCGCCGACGGCGGCGGTGGCGAGGAGGGCCGCGGCCCAGGGGAAGGGCGGGCCGGCCCGGCGCGTGCGGGGCTCGTGGACGCCGGGGAGGCTGGGGTCGAGCGCGGCCAGGGCGGCGCCGGCGGCGGCCCGGTCGGCCCCGCGTTCCCCGGCGGGCGCGGCCACCCGGCGGACGGCCAGGCCGCGCGTCTCCAGCTCCTGGAGCAGCTGCCCCGTACCCGGTGCGTCGCCTTCGGCCGCGACGGCGGCCGCCGCCGGAGGGGCCGGTTCCAGGGAGCGCAGGATCCGGTCCAGGAGCAGCCCGAGGGCCGCCCCCCGCGGGAGACTCCCGGCGCGCCCGCGGCCCGGCTGGCCGCGGCTCCAGAGGAGGCGGTGGGGGCGCAGCCAGAGGAACAGGTCCTCGGGCCCGATCCGGCCGTGCTCGTACTCCCAGTGGGCGGCGGCGACCGCCGGATGCAGGAGGGCGCGGGTACCGGGCCGGAGGAGGGGCCAGTCCTCCTCCAGGGCTTCCAGGCGCCGTCCCTCCCGGGCTGCGGCCAGTCCCCAGGGCAGGAGGCCGTCCCCGGCGAGGCGCCGGTGGAGGGCGGGCAGCTCGCGCAGTGCCGTGCGGCCGGCGGCCAGCACCTCGGGCGGAGCGCCGCTGCGCCGTTCCACGAGGACCCAGGCCGCGCCTTCGGGGGTCCGATGCAGGCCCAGGCCGCGGCTCATGCGGGCGCCTCCGGCGGCGGCGTGGGGCGGCGCCCGTCGGGCCGTGGCAGGTCCAGGAAGGCGAGGACCCGCTGGATGTCCTCCCAGGTCTCGGCCTTGGCCGCGGGGTTGCGCAGGAGGTAGGCCGGGTGCCAGGTCACGACCACCGGCGGGCCGCCCTCGGGACGCCGGTGCAGGCGGCCGCGGAGGCGTCCCATGGGGGCGCGGGTGTCCAGGAGGTGCCAGGCGGCGTGCCGGCCCAGGGCGACGAGGATCTCCGGCGCCACGAGCCGGATCTGCTCTTCCAGGAAGGGGGCGCAGGCGGCTTTCTCGGCGCCCTCCGGATCCCGGTTGCCCGGGGGCCGGCACTTCAGGACGTTGGCGATGAAGACCTCCTCCCGGCGCAGGCCCATGCCGCGGCTGAGGATCCGGTCGAGGAGCCGGCCGGCGTCGCCCACGAAGGGACGGCCCGTGGCGTCCTCCCGGGCGCCCGGGGCCTCGCCGACGAACATCACCCGGGCGGCGGGATCGCCTTCGCCGGGGACGGCGTGGCGGCGCCTCGCGTGCAGGGGGCAGGCGGTGCAGGCACGGACTCGCTCGGCCAGGGCCGCGAGGGCGCTGCCGGCGTCCTGCGAGTCCGGGGCAGCGGCCCTCTCCGGGGTCTCCTCCGGGGCGGCGGGAGCGGCCGGGGCCGGCGCCTCCGGGGGCTGGAGCGGCGGCAGGCGGTCCACGCCGGCGGCCTCCAGGAGTTCCAGCTGGAGGAGCCGGGCCGCGGTCCGGGCCGCCGGGTCGCCGGGTTCGGGCATGGGCCCATTGTGGCCGGGGATCCCAGGTGCTCCAAGACCGCCTCCGTGTGGAAGGGGAGGGCCTCCATCGGCTAGGATCCCCGCGGCGGAGGCCGCGATCCCCGAGGCCCGCCCTCCCTCCATGGCACGGCGCAAGGCGGAACTCCTCGATCTGCTGCGGAAGCAGCAGCAAACCGCCCGCCGTCCCGCGCCGCCCGAGAGCGCGGCCGGCGAGGAGCCTCCGGAAGCGGTGGAGGCGCCGGCCGCCGAGGCGCAGGCCTCCGCACCCGCGGAGCCGGCCGGAGAGCCGGCCGGCGAGCTGGCAGGGGAGGAGGCCGCCGAGGGACTCGAGCCCCCGGCGGTCTGGCCGCCGCCTTCGGCGCGGGCCGGCCGGCGCGCGCCGCGGCCCTCGCCGGTCCTGCCGCTGCTCGCGGTTCTCCTGGTTGCCGTCCCCCTGGTCCTCTGGATGGTCCAGGAGTGGGGGGAGGGCGGTGCAGCGGGCGGCGGCGCGGAGGGCGGGGACGGCGGCTCCGGCGTGAGCGCCGCCGCAGCGACCGCGCGTGCCTCCCGGCGGGAGCCCGCCGCCGGGACCGCGCCAGCGGCGGAACAGGCTTTCTCGGTCCTCCTGATCACCTACGCCTATAATGACGCGAACCTCCAGCAGGCCCGCAGGCTCTGGGAGTGGCTCGAGCGCGAGGGCTTCGGCCCGGTCCGCCCCCTGGGCGTTCCCTCGGACGCGCCGCGCCACATCCAGGTCTTCGTGGGCGAGGCCGCCTCGCCGGCCGAACTGGAGGGGCTCCTCGAACGGCTGAAGCCCCTGCGCCCGCCCTGGGTGCCCCGCGATCAGCCGCCTCCCTTCGCGTCCGCCCTGATCCAGAGGCTGCCGAGCTTCCGTTCCTGAAGACGGTCCCCTTCCCATGTCCATCCACAAGTCCTTGTTCATCGGTGGAGCGCTGGCCAAGCAGCGCTCGGTCTGGACCCGCCGCGAGCGTCTCGCGGTCCTCCAGCGGGAAGGGCGCTGGGAGGAAGGCGACTCGGTCTTCGGCCTGCCCAAGGTGCGGACGAAGTTCAAGATCGTCAGCAAGAAGAAGAAGAAGGCCCAGGCCGCCGAGGCCGCCCAGGCCGAGGCTTCGCCCGAGGCCGCCGGCGAGGAGGCCTCCTCCGCGGAGGGCTGAGCCCGCGGGGGCGGGGTCCCGGCGGCCCGGCCCGGGCCGTTCCGGCAGGAGGAAACGGTGGACGCGCCCCAGGCCTGGCTCGACGAGATCTTCCTCAGTCTCCAGGGAGAGGCCGGAGAGGCGGGCCGCCCGCACCTCTTCCTGCGCTTCGCGGGCTGCCCGCTCCGCTGCTGCTACTGCGACACGCCGCGCAGCTGGAAGGCCGGGCAGCGCTGGGAGCGCCACGAGCGCGGCGGCACCGTGGAGCGGCCCAACCCCGTGCCCGCGGAGGCCCTCCTGGGGGAACTCGAGGCCGTGGCCGCGAGTCACGAGGCGCCCCTGGCCGAGTTGACCCTGGCGGTCACCGGCGGCGAGCCCCTGGAGCAGACGCCCTTCCTCCTGGCCTTTCTCCCTTCCTGGCCCGGCCGCGTCCTCCTCGAGACGGCCGGCCTGGACCCCGAGCGCCTGGAACGGCTCCTGCCGTGGGTGGACTTCGTCTCCCTGGACTGGAAGCTGGACTCGACCCTGCGCGCGGGCCGCGAACGCGTCGCGCCGGCGGAGTGTGCCCGCCTCTTCGCCGAGTCCGGGGCAGCGGGCTGGGTGAAGGTGGTCGTCTGTGAGGACACCCCCGAGACCGAGGTCCTCGAGGCCCTGACGGCCCTGGCCCGCCGGACGCCGGGCCTGCGGGTCTTTCTGCAGCCGGCGACGCCGGTCCCCGGCGGTCCCGCGGGGCCGCCGCCGGCGCGCCTCCTCGAGTGGACCCTGCGCGGCCTGGACCTGCCCCTCGACCTGCGGGTCCTGCCCCAGTTGCACCCGATCCTCGGCCTGCGATGAAGGAGTCCGCCGCCTCCCGTTCCGAGGCCCGTCCCCAGGTGGCCATCGTCGGCCGGCCGAACACCGGCAAGTCCAGCCTCTTCAACCGCCTGGTCGGGGAGCGGCGGGCCATCGTCGAGCCCACCGCCGGTGTCACCCGGGACCGCCTCGCCCTGCCGGTGCGCGTCGAGGACCCGGATCTGGATTTCGACCTTCTGGACACCGGCGGCATCGGCATCGTCGACCGCCACGATCTGGAGGGCGACGTCGAGATGCAGGTGCAGGCCGCCCTGGCCACCTCCCGGGTCGTGATCTTCCTGGTGGACGCCCGCGAGGGGCGCACCCCCCTGGACGAGCGCATCGCCGCCGGCCTGAGGCGCCAGGGCGTGCCCGTGATCCTGGCGGCGAACAAGGCCGAGAGCCGCGAGGCCTCCCTGCTGATCCACGAGTTCAGTGCCCTCGGCTTCGGCGAGGCCCTGCCGCTGAGCGCGCTTCAGGGGCTGGGGGTGGGCGAGCTCCTGGAGACCCTCGCCCGGCACCTGCCGCCGGCCGCCGAGGTTCCGCCGCTCGGCGAGGAGGCGCTCCGCCTCGCCATCCTCGGGCGGCGCAACACCGGCAAATCCTCCTACGTGAACGCCGTGACCGGGGAGCAGCGGGTCATCGTCAGCCCGATTCCGGGCACCACCCGGGATGCCGTGGAGGTGCGCTTCCGGCACGGAGGGCAGGAGTTCGTCCTGGTGGACACCGCCGGGGTCCACCGCCGCGGCAAGGTCGCAGACGCCGTCGAGTTCTTTTCCCTGACGCGCAGCGACCAGGCCCTGCGCCGGGCCCACGCCGCCCTGCTGTTCCTCGACCTGGGCCAGCCGATCGCCCGCCTCGATCAGGAGCTGGCACGCACCATCCGGGACCGCTACAAGCCCGTGGTCCTGGTGGGGACCAAGGCCGACCTGGCCGGCCCGGGGGCGCTGCGGCTGTTGCGCGATCGTGCCGAGGCGAAGCTTCCGCACCTTGCCGGCGCCCCGGCCTGCGTGATCAGCAGCACCGAGAAGCGCGGTCTCGCCCGGCCCCTGCGCCTGGCCCGGGAGCTGCGCGAGGAGGCCTCGCGGGTGGTCGGGACCGGCGAGCTGAACCGGGCCCTCGAGGCGGCCTTCGCCCATCTGCGCTTCCGGGGTCGCGGCGAGAAGCCGAAGGTCTTCTACGGCACCCAGCTCAAGCACTCGCCGCCGACCTTCCTGCTTTTCGTGAACCGACCGCAGCTCTTCGAGAAGGAGGTTCTCCGGGCCCTTTCCCGGGATCTCCAGCGGCGTCTCGGATTCGAGCGCGTTCCTCTGCGCCTGGTCCTGCGGGCGCGCAAGCGGAGCCCCTCGAAGCGCGGCTGAAGGCGGGGTCGCCGGCGTGCCTAGAATCAGGCCATGCGCCTCCTCCTCTCGGCCGCCCTGCTCCTCTGCCTGGGCTCCTGCTCGCTTCTCGAGGGGGAGCCGGAGCCTGTCTGGGAGAGCGCCACGATCGAGAACGGTCCGCCGCGCCGGGACCTCTTCCAGCTCATCCAGTTCGCCCTGGTCCAGGCCGAGTTCCCTCCTGGACAGAACGATCCCGTGGCCGGCCGGGCCAGCTCCGGCTGGGACGTGCACCTCGCCCCCTACAGCGGCAAGGGCTACCGCGAGCGCGCCCTGGTCGAGGCCACGCCGGGGGACGAGGCCGGCTCCTGGAACCTCCGGGTGCGGGTGGAGCGGCAGCGCAACGTGGAGAAGCACCTGACCCTCGAGGAGGACGAGGCGGACTGGGAGCCCGACGCCGACGATTCCCTGCGGGCACGCATCGTCCTGCAGCAGATCCTCACCCAGATCCACTGACCGCCGCCGGCTGCAGGGGGCGGCGGAAGATCCGGTAGCGGCGGGTGACGGTGCCGCCGACCCGGCGTGCCAGGGAGTTCATCTCGCGGTTGTCCTCGAGGACCCAGGACATCTCGGCGGTCTCGATGCCGCGGGCGGCGGCGCGCATGGCCAGGTGGTGGACCAGGGCCAGTTCGATGCCGCGCCGGCGGAAGGCGGGCAGCACTCCCAGGGCCATGACCCGCATGCGCTTCACCCGGCGCAGCAGGAAGGGCAGGCGCAGGATCCCGAAAGGGAAGAGCCGGCTCTGGATGCGGTGCAGGGCGGGATTCGGGTCCACGACTCCCAGGAGGAAGCCCGCCGGCCGGCCGCGGTGCTGGGCGAGCATGGTGTAGTCGGGATCCACGAGGAGCTTCAGGCCCTCGGCCTCGAAGGCGAACTCCTCGGCGGTCATGGGCAGGAAGCCCCAGTTCCGGGCCCAGGCCTCGTTGTAGATCTGGCGCGCCGCGTCCAGGAAACGCGGCAGGTCGCGCCGGCGGATGTGGACCAGCTCGACGCCGGCCCGCTCCAGGGCGCGGCGTGCCACCGGCTCGATGCGGTCGAAGGGGAAGCGGGTGACCGAGGTCTCGTAGGCCAGGAGGTCCTTGCCCTTCTCGAGCCCCGCCGCCGCGAGCCAGGTGCCGTACTCGGGCGGGTGGTGGGGCATCATGAGGTAGGGCAGCTGGTCGTGGCCTTCCATCAGGCAGCCGCACTCGTGGTTCGTGTCGGGGTCGGCGGGGCCGAGGGCGGCGGCGGCGCCCTGCCGGGCGAGCCAGGAACAGGCCTGGTCCACCAGAGCGCGGGCGGCCTCGGGCCCGTCGGCGTCGAAGAAGCCGAACCAGCCGGCCGGCTCGCCGAGGGACTCGGCGTGACGCGGGTCGAAGAGGGCGGCGATGCGGCCCCGCGGCCGGCCGTCTGGATCCGTGGCGGTCCACAGGCCGAGGCGCGCCACGCGCAGGGCGGGATTGCGCGCCGGGTCGAGGAGACGCAGGATCTCGCCGGTCAGGGGCGGCACGTAGAGGGGATGTCCGCCGCGGAAGCGCCGGGCCAGTTCCACGAAGCGCCGCCGCCCGCGGCGGTCCTCGACCGGATGGATCTCCATGGGGGAATCTGAAGGCCGGCCGGGAGGAGCGTCAAGCCCCGGCGCGCTAGACTCGGGGTGTGGACGCCGCCTGGAAGATCCGCCGCCGGCAGGGGGCCTGCAGCGCCTGCGGCCGCGGCTTCGCCGAGGGAGAAGAGCTCTTCTCCCTCCTGCGTCTGGAGGAGGAGGAACTCCAGCGCGCCGACCTCTGCGGCGGCTGTTTCGACGACCGGGACCCGGGCCAGGACCTCCTCTACTGGCGGACCCGGCACCAGCAGCGGCGCGGCGCCCTCAAGGTCGACTTCGAGATGCTGCTCGCCGCCCTGGAGGAGCTGCAAGGGGATGAGCGGGACGAGATCCGCGACTTCTGCTTTCTCGTGGCGCTCCTCCTGGTCCGCCACCGGCGGCTGCGGCTGCTGCAGATCCGCCGCCGCGGGGCCCGCGAGATGCTGCTCCTGCGCCGGCCCCGGAGCCGGCGCGAGGTCGAGGTCGAGGTCCGGGACCTGGACGAGGCGACGCGCTCGCGCCTGGCCGGGATCCTGAACCAGCTCCTGGATCCGACGCGGGAAGGGGGGCTGGCCGACCTCCTGGGGAGCGGCGTCCCGGGGGAGGCCCCGGAGGAGGCCTGAGCCCCATGCCGTCCCGGGACCTGCCGGGCCCGGGGCGGGGGGTGGAGGGGCGGCGGCGCCGTCCGGAGCGCCGGGGAGGGTCCGGTCCGCCTCCGCGGCGGGAGTCCCAAGCCTTGCCTTCTTCGCGTCTTGCGATCGACACCGGGAGCCGGGGGCGGGCCTCCGGAATTTCTCCTGGCAGAGCGGCGGGAGACCGATATAACACCTGAGTGGGGAGAAATGGTGGACAGTGGAGGGTTCGGCGCCTGCGCCGCGCCTCCCTCGCTGCCCTCGGGCTCCTCGCCTTCGCGGGTCTCATGCAGCTCTTCCTCGGGACGCACCAGCACAAGGTGGACGGCAAGGGCCGTCTGTTCCTGCCGAAGGCCCTCCTGGCCGGGCGCGGGGCCGAGGCCGGCGATTCCGCGGGCAGCGAATGGGTCGTGACCCCGGGCCTGGATCCCTGCCTCTATGTCTTCCCGCGGGAGACCTTCGAGCAGATCCTCGAGCCCCGCGAGGCCTCGGCCTTCGAAGCCCAGGAGTACCGCGAGGCCATGCGCGGCCTCGCCTTCCGGTCCAGCTTCGTCCAGCTGGACAAGCAGAAGCGCCTGCTCCTGCCGGAGCACCTGCGCCGGGAGATCGCCCTCGGCGAGGAGGCGACGGTCGTGGGTTGCGGGCGCCACATCGAGATCTGGGAGCCGGAGACCTGGGAGACGATCGGCCGTCCCCGCGCGGAGAAGGGCTTCCAGGGCCTCGTGAAGAGGTTCTCCAAGCCGCCGAACACCGGAGCGCCATCGTGATCCTCGTGAGCCGCGACCTTTCCCGCCCTTCGGGCCCCGTCGGGCCCTCCTGCCACGAACCGGTGATGCTCCGGGAGGTCCTCGACCTCCTGGCACCGCGACCCGGCGGGCTCTATGTGGACGCCACCGTGGGGGGGGGCGGCCACGCCGCCGCCCTTCTGGAAGAAGCCGAGGGCGCGCGCCTGATCGCCGTGGACCGGGACGCCCAGGCCCTGGAACGCGCACGCCTGCGCCTCGCGCCCTTCGGCGATCGTGTGCGCTTCCTCCACGCGCCCTTCTCGGCCCTGGCCGGCGTCCTGGGCCCGGACGAGCGCGGCCGGGTAGACGGCATCCTCGCCGATCTCGGCGTGAGCTCCGATCAGTTGGAGGACCGGGCCCGCGGCTTCTCCTTCCAGAAGGACGGGCCGCTGGACATGCGCATGGACCCGAGCCGGCAGAAGACCTCGGCGGCGGTGCTCCTGGCCTCGGCTTCCGAGGACCAGATCGAGTCCTGGCTCCGGGAATACGGGGAGGAGCGCTTCGCGCGGCGCATCGCCCGGGCCATCGTGGACGCACGCCGCGTGGGCCCGCTGCTCCGGACCTCGCAGCTCGCCGATCTGGTCAGCCGCTGCGTTCCGCGCGGCCGCCAGTCCATCCACCCCGCGACCCGGACCTTCCAGGCCCTGCGCATCGCCGTGAACGGCGAACTCGACGAACTCGACGCCCTCCTGGCCTCGGCGCCCCGTCTCCTGGCCCCGGGCGGTGTGCTCGCGGTTCTCAGCTTCCACAGCCTCGAGGACCGGCGCGTCAAGCTGGCCTTCCGGAACGAGGCCCGTTCCCAGGACTACGAACTCCTCCTGCCCCGAGGTGCGGTCCCGTCGCGGGCCGAGCAGGCCCGCAACCCGCGGGCGCGCTCGGCCCGCCTGCGCGGCCTGCGGCGGCGCCCCGAGGGCGGGGAGGTCCGGCCGTGAGCCCGCGGCCGGCCGCTCTGCTCCTGCTGGCGGCCGCCGAGGTGGTCGCCGGCGTCGGCTTCCGGAGCGAGGCCCTGGCCGCGCGTTCGCGGGTCCAGGTCTGCCGCGAACGCCGGGACCGGGTGCAGGCCCGTCGGGAGGGGGTGGAGGCCTCTCTCGCGCTCCTGCGTTCGCCCGAGGCGATCCTGCTCCGCGCCCGGGCCGAAGAGGCCGACGCCCGCCTGCGGAGCCGCTTCGGGGAGGTGCCGGAACTGTGAGCCGGAGCGAGCCGCTGCGGCCGGCCTGGCTGCTTCTGCCCCTCGGTCTGCTCTACCTTGCGAGCCTCGGCCGCATGGTCTGGCTCGTCGCGACGCGCCCCGGCGACCTCGAGGACCGGGCCCGGGACGGCGCCCTTCAGGTCGAGGTCCTGGAGGCGCCGCGCGCGCCCATCCTGGACCGCAACGGCGAGGTCCTGGCCCTGGACCGCCTGCGCTACCGCCTCGTCCTCGACGGACCCGAGGCGCGCATCCGCGTCGCCCGCGCCCTGGCCGCCGGCGACCGGGAGACGCGCTCGCGGGTCGAGGCCGTGGCCCGGATCGCCGGCCTCGAGCCCTCGGCCCTGGAGGAGGCCTACCGGAGCGGCGCCTCCTTCCGGCTGCTCCAGGCTTCGCTGCCTGCGGTCCGGGCCGAGGAGCTCCGCGCCCGCGGGCTCGCCGCTCTCGGCCTGCGGCTCGAAGGCTGGTACGAGCGCCTCTGGCCGGCGCACCGGGGGCTCGCCCAGGTCCTCGGCCAGGTGCGCGCCGCTCCCCCCGGGAGCCGGGAGCGCGTGGCCTCCGGCGGCCTGGAGGCGCATTTCGACGCCCGCCTGCAGGGACGGCCCGGCCTGCGCATGGCCCTGGACCTGCCCGACCGTTTCGGCCCGCCCCCGGCCCTGGAGGAGCAGCCTCCCCGGCCGGCCTGGCCGCTCCGCACCAGCCTGGACGCGGGCATCGCGGCCCTGGCCCGGGAGGAGCTCGCGGTCCTGATGGCGGAGCACGAGCCCGAATGGGCCTGCGCCGTCGTGCTCGACGCCCGAAGCGGCGCCCTGCGGGCCGCCCTGACCCTGCCGGACTTCGATCCCCACCCCGGGCGCCGGCTCGTGACGCGCCGGGTGGCCGGGCCGGACGGCGAGGAGCGCGAGGTTCCCGTCGGCTTCGTCAACCACGCCTTCTCGCCCATCGAGATCGGAAGTACCTGCAAGCCCCTGATCCTGTCCCGCGCCCTGGACGAGGGGGTTCTCGGCTGGCGGGAGCCCCTGGACGCGAGTGCCGGCGCCTGGACCGCCGGCGGCCGGCGGCGGGGCGAGAAGGCCATCGAGGACGTGCCGAGCGTCCCGCGCCGGGCCCTGAGCCCCGACGAGGTCCTGATCCACTCCTCGAACGTGTGCATGGCGCAACTGGCCATGCGCATGGGCGGGGAGCGCCTGCGCCGGGCCCTGGACGCCTTCCGCGTCTTCGAGCCGACGGGGCTCCTGCCCGGTGAGCGCGCCGGCCGTGGCCCGGGCCGGAGATACTGGGAGAACCCGCGCCAGGCGATCTGGACCTGGCCTTCGGTGGCCATCGGCTACCAGCTTGAGATCAGCCCCGTGCGCCTCGCCGCGGCCTACACCGCCTTTCTCGACGGCGGCCGCCTGCACGAGCCCTGGATCGTGGAGGAGGACGTCCCGGAGGGCTCCGTCCGGGTCCTCGGCGAGGAGGCCGCCGACTATGTCCGCGAGGCCCTGGTCGGCGTCGTCGAGCATCCGCCGCGGACCTGGTTGCCGCGCTCCCCCGATCTTCGTTGGGGGGGAAAGAGCGGCACCACCCGGATCCTCGACCCGCAGACCCGGGAAGTGACCGGACACCGCAGCCTGTTCGTCGCCTTTGGACCGGCCGAGGAGCCGGCTCTCGTCGTCGTCGTGGTCGCCAGCCGGCCGAGCCGCGGCCGCTATCTGGGCAGCCAGGTGGCCGGCCCCGTGGCCGGACGGATCCTGCGCCGCGCTCTGGCTTGGGAGGGTGTGCTGCCCCGAAGCGAGGCCCTCGCCGCCCTGCCCCGCTGAAGGATGCGCTTCTCCGTCCTGGCCCGCCGCCTCGAGTCCCTGGCCCGGCCGGTTCCGGCCGGCGCGGCCGACCCGGAGCTCCTCCGCGCGCGTCTGGACTCCCGCCGGGTCGGGCCCGGCGACCTCTTCTGCGCCCTGCCCGGCACCCGTGCCGACGGACGCGCCTTCCTGGAGGAGGCCCTCGGCCGCGGAGCGGCGGCGGTGCTGACGCCGCCGCCGGCGCCGGAGCTCGCGGTCCCTGTCCTGATGGTGCGTCCGGAGATCCCGCCGGCCCGGGCGGCGGGCGAGGCGGCGGCGGCCCTGGCCGGCGATCCCGGCCAGGGGCTCTTCGTGACAGCGGTGACCGGGACCAACGGCAAGACCACGGTGGTCCACCTCCTGGCCGCGGCCCTGGAGTCGGCCGGCATCCCGGCGGCGCGCGCCGGCACCCTCGGCCTTGCCTTCGGCGGCCGGGTCGAGGAGGGCGGCGGCCTGACGACGCCGCCCGCGGACCTCCTCCAGGACTGGCTGGCCCGTTGCGGGGAGCGCGGCGCCCGGGCCCTGGTCCTCGAGGCCTCCAGCCACGCCCTCGACCAGGAACGCCTGGCCGGCCTGCCCGTGGACGCCGCCGCCTGGACCAACCTGAGCCGGGACCACCTCGACTACCACGGCGACCTCGCCGCCTACGCCCGGGCCAAGGCACGCTTGATCCATGCCCTGGAGGAGGGCTCGCCGGCCCTGGTGCCGGCCGGGGACGAGCGCATCGAGGCGGTCTGCGCCGGGGCCCCGGCGCGGCGGCTTCCCTTCGGCCTGGACGATCCCGCCGCTGCCCTGCGCGGCCGGGCCGTCTTCGAGGCGCAAGGCCTCCGCCTGCAGATCGACGGCGAACTGGGCGAGGCCGAGATCGCCTCGCCCCTGATCGGGCGGCACAACGCCGAGAACCTGCTGGTCGCCTGGGGCCTGGCGCGCTGCGCCGGTCTCGGTGCCGGGGAGGCGGCCGGGGCGCTGGGCGCGGCGCCGCCGCCCCCCGGGCGGCTGGAGCGCGTGGCCCCGGACTTCCACGCCCTTCTCTTCGTGGACTACGCCCACACTCCGGAGGCCCTGGAGCGCGCTCTCGCCGCCCTGCGGGAGGCCTTCCCGGGCCGGCGGCTCGGCGTCGTCTTCGGAGCCGGCGGCGACCGCGACCGCGGCAAGCGCCCCCGCATGGGGGAGGCGGCCGCCCGCGGTGCCGACTGGTGCCTGGTCACGAGCGACAACCCGCGTTCGGAGGATCCTGCGGCCATCGCCGAGGAAGTGGCCGCGGGGGTGCGCGGCGCCGGCCTCGAGGCAGAGGTCGTGCTGGACCGGCGCGAGGCGATCCGCAGCGCCGTCGGACGTCTGGGCGACGGCGAGGTCCTGCTCGTGGCCGGCAAGGGGCACGAGAGCTGGCAGGAGATCCAGGGGCTCCGGTCCCCCTTCGACGACCGGGAGGAACTGAGGGAGGCGGTGCGATGCCGGACCTGAACCTGCGTGAACTGGCCCGGGCGGTGGACGGGATCCTCAAGGGCGACGGCGAGCTGCGGGTCCGGGGCGTCACCGCCGACAGCCGCCGGCTGCGCCCCGGCGAGCTCTTTGTCGCCCTGGCCGGGACCCGTACCGATGGCCACCGCTTCCTGGAGGCCGCCGCCCGGGCCGGCGCCGCCGCCGCCCTGGTCCAGGAGGACCGCGGCCCGCGGCCCGCGGGCCTTCCGGTGGTCGTCGTCCCCGATCCCCTGCGCGCCCTCGGCGAACTGGCCCACGCCGTCCTGCGGCGCCGCGCCACGCCGGTGGTGGGGATCACCGGCACTGTCGGGAAGACCACGGCCAAGGATTTCCTGGCGGCTCTCCTGGGCGGCCCCGGGGCCGGCGTCCACGCCGCGCCCGCCTCCTTCAACTCCGAGTGCGGCCTGCCCCTGGCGATCCTGAACGCGCCCGCCGAGGCGCGGCTCCTGATCCTCGAGTACGGGGTCAACGCGCCGGGCGAGATGGATCGCCTCCTCGAGATCGCCGCGCCCACGGAGGGCTGGATCACGGCCGTGACCGAGGTCCACCTCGAAGGGATGGGTAGTCTCGAGACCGTGGCCCGGGAGAAGCTGCGGCTCTTCCAGGCTCTGCCGGAGTCCGGGAGCGCCTGGACCTCGCCGCAGACCCTGGAGCTGCTGCGCGCCTTCCCCTCCTGCCGGACGGCCCTGCAGGGACTGGCGGCGCGCCTGCGCGCCGAGGCGCCCGGCGCGGAGGGCCCCCTCAGGGTCCTCGAGGCCGAACCCGGCCGTTTCCGTCTGGAGGTCGAGGGGGCGGGAGTCCTGGACTTCCCCGTCGTGGCCGCCCACGAGGCGGCCCTGGCCGCCACCGCCGCCCGTCTCGCCCTCTCCCTGGGAGCCCGCCCCGAGGAGCTTCGCGAGCGCGCCGCCGGGCTCCAGCGCCCGCCCGGGCGCTTGAGCCTGCACCGCTTCGGTGCCCTCGAGGTCCTCGACGACGCCTACAACGCCAGTCCCGCCGCCATGGAGGCGGCCCTGGAGGTCCTGGCCTCCTGGCCCGGCGCCCGCCGGCGGGTCGCCGTCCTCGGCACGATGCACGAACTCGGCCTGGCGGCCGAGGACCGGCACCGCCGCATCGGCCGCACGGCCGCCGGCCTCGACCTGGACCTGCTCCTCGGCGTCGGCGAGGGCGGGGCCTGGATCGCCGAGGAGGCTGCCCGCAGCGGCTCGGCGGCCGAGATCCTGACCGCGGCGGACGCCGTCTCGGCCGCCGCCCTCCTGGTTCCCCGGCTGCGCGCCGGCGACCTCGTTCTCTTGAAGGCATCCCGGGCGGAAGGCCTGGAGCAACTGCTCGCGCCCCTCGAGCAGGCGGCTCCGGGCCTTCCACCGCGAGCGGGCCGCCTGCTGCGGATGCCCGGCCGTGACGCCCCGCTCCCCGGTCTCGAGGCCCTGGCATGATCCTCTGGCTGCAGCCCTGGCTGGAATCCCTCTGGCCGCCCTTCCACGCCCTGCAGTACATCACCCTGCGGGCGGGGCTGGCGGCGGCCCTGGCCTTCGCCCTGGCCCTGGTCCTGGGCCGGCCCCTGATCCGGCACCTGCAGAGGAGGGGGGTGCGCGAGAACGCCGGCGACTCCGACAGCCCCGAGGTCGGACGCCTGGCGGTGGCGGCGGGCAAGGACCGGGTGCCGACCATGGGCGGCGTCTTCTGGTGCGGCTCGATCCTCCTGAGCACCCTG
>JALUUN010000068.1 GCA_027021325.1 Planctomycetota bacterium | reverse complement strand
CGCCCGAGGAGGGGACGCGCCGCGTCGAGGGTGGCGGCCACCGCGGCGTAGGGCGGAACGTCGAGGAAGAGCCGCTGGTAGAGGGCCAGGCGCAGGGTCCAGAGGACCTGGGGATCCACGGTGCGGCGCGAGGCGTGGGGCTTGAAGACCCGGTCCAGGGTCCGGCGCCAGCGAAGCACCCCGCCCAGGAGCTCCCGGGCGAAGGCCCGGTCCCGCGCATCCAGCCCCGCCTCCTCGGCGGCGGCGGCGAAGCGCCGGGTCGGGAAGCCGCGGGCGTCCAGGACCAGGTCCAGGACCAGGCGGCGCGCATCGCGGGCGGAACGGGCGGGTCCGGGGGAGGCCATGGCCGCCTCAGAAGTGCACGAGGAAGCCGGGCGGATGCTGGCCCAGACTCTGGAGGCGGTCGCCCGGCCGCAGCCGCGCGCCGCGCAGGAAGCGCTCGGCGCTCATGGCACTGCGCCCCTCGCGCTGCAGGCGCTCGATGCGGTACAGACCCCGGCCGCACTGGACGACGAGGCCGTCCTCCGCGGCGAGGACCGTCCCCGGCTCGGCGCCGGCGGCCTCCTCGTCCTCCACCTCGCCGGCGTGGATCTTGAGGAGGGCGCCGCCGGCGAGGCGCGTCTCCGCCACCGGCCAGCCGGCCATGGCCCGCACCAGGCGGTCCACCTGCTCCGCCGACGCACTCCAGTCCACGCCCGCGTCCTGGCGCCGGACGCGCCGGCAGACCGTCACGGCCGCCGGGTCCTGGGGCTGGCCGGGCGGAAGCGGGCCCTCCCCGATCTCGGCCAGGAAGTCCACGAGGAGCTCCGCACCCAGCCGGCCCAGGGAGAGGGCCAGATCCACGCTCGTCGCCCGCGGCGGCACGGGCAGCCGCCGCGCCGCGAGGACCGGACCGGCGTCCAGCTCCCGCACGACATGCTGCAGGCAGACCCCGGTCTCCCGGTCGCCGGCCAGGATCGCCGCCTGGATGGGTGAGGCCCCGCGCCAGCGCGGCAGCAGGGAAGCGTGGAGGTTGATGCAACCGAGCCGCGGAAGGGCCAGGAAGTCCTCACCGAGGATCTGGCCGTAGCTCACGACCACGGCGAGATCGGGCTCGCAGGCGGCAAAGGCCTCGAGGAAGGCCGGGTCGCGGGCACTCTCCGGGCGCAGGACCGGCACGCCCGCGGATCGGGCCTCGACCTCCAGGAGGTTCGGCTTCTCGCGGCGGCCGCGGCCGGCCTTGCGCGGCGGCCGCGTCACCAGGACCGCGGGCGGATGCACGCGCCCGCTGGCCCCACCCTGGAGGAGACTCAGGAAGGCGTCCTGGGCGAAAGGCGGCGAACCGAGGAAGGCGATGCGCATGGGGAGGCCGCCGCCCGCCCGCGGCCCGGACCGCCCTGCCCGAGACCGGGACTCAGAGCTGGCTGGTCACCCAGCCCTTGAACTGCTCGTAGGGCACGGCGCCGGAGACGCGCGCCTTCTCCTGGCCGCCGGAGAAGAGGACGAAGGTCGGGATCGAGAGGACGCTGAGGCTGGAGGCCAGCTCCTGGGCCTCGTCCACGTTGCACTTCACGATCTTGACCTGGTCGCCGAGCTCCTCGGCCAGCTTCTCGAGGGCCGGGGCCATGGCCTTGCAGGGCCCGCACCACGGGGCCCAGAAGTCCACGAGAACGGGGGTCGGGCTCTGGAGAACCTCGGTCTGGAAGTTGTCGGCGAGAACGTCCTGGGGCATGGTTCTGGGCGGGTTGCGGACCGGAAAGGGTATCCCGGAAGGGCACCGCGCGCCACCGGGCCGGCCCGGCCCTACTCCTCGGCCGCGGCTCCGCCCGTTTCCAGGAGTTCCTCGAGCTCCTCGCCGGCCTCGTCCTCCTCCCGGGCCTCGAACTGCTCGTCCAGAAGGTCCAGATCCACCTCGGCGTCGGGGGCCGCCCGCCGCACCCGGACCTCGCCGAAGGGGCGTTCCTGCTCCAGGTCCACCGCACGCTGCTTGGCAAGCTCCAGGAGCGCCACGAGATAGAAGGCGGCGTCCTCGCGGGTGGCGCCGTCCCGCTCCAGGAACTCGCCCAGGGCGACGGCCTCCTTCTCGCCCAGGGCCTGCCAGACGTCCTGGACATAGGCTCGGAGCGGCCGGCCCGCGGGCCGCACCCGGTGCGGACGCAGGAAGCCGGTCTCCTCCTCCAGGCGCCGGTAGTGGCGCAGGAGATCCCAGAGGGAGACCTCGCCCAGGTCCACGGAGTCCTCCTCCTCGTCCTCCTCTCCGCTCTGCTCGCCGGCGGCCGGGTCCTCGCCCCGCCAGCGGCCGCCGGCACCGAGGAGCCGCCCGCGTTCCTCGTAGCGGTCCTGGAGCCACTCCGCGGCCTCGCGCAGGGCCTTGTAGGCCAGGAGCTGCTGGACGAGCTCCTCGCCCGGCTCGAAGAGTTCCTCCTCGCTCTCGATCTCCTCCTGGGGCAGGAGGGAGCGGCTCTTGATGGCCAGGAGCGTGGCCGCCACGACCAGGTAGTCGGCGGCCTGGTCCACGTCCACTCCCTGGAGGTTGCGGACATGGCGGCAGAAGGCGTCGCAGACCTCGCCCAGGGAGACGAGGTGGATCTCCAGCTCCTTCTCGCGGACGAGCTGGAGGAGGAGGTCCAGGGGTCCCTGGAAGACCCGCTCCAGGCGCACCGTGAAGCCCTCGATCCCCGGGGTGCCGGGGAGTTCATCGAGGGGAGCGCGTTCGATCACTGCAGGGTCTCCAGCCAGGCCGTCCAGGCGGCGCCGGCGCCGGCCGCGTGGGCAAGCCAGCGGGCGCAGGGTGCGACCAGGTCCTCCGCCAGGATCCGGAAGCCGCCGAGGGGCAGCATGAGGACCAGGACCAGGATGAACCCCCAGGCCTGATGGCGCAAGAAGGCCTCGCGCAGGCCTTCGGGCAGGACCGCCGGGAGCCAGCGGGAACCGTCGAGAGGCGGGACGGGGAGGAGCTGCAGGAAGGCCAGGAACAGGGACCAGAAGAGAACCTGGACCAGCACGCCGCTGCCGGCCGACTCCGGGCCGTAGAGGCCCAGCCCCAGAAGCAGCGCGAGGAGCAGGAGGGCGCCCAGGCCGAAGAGGGCCTGGGCCAGGGGGCCGGCCAGGGCGGCGAGGGCGAGCCCCCGCCAGCCGCCGCGCAGGCGCTCCACCTGGAGCGGCATGGGCCGCGCTCCGCCGAGGATCCACCCCGGCCCCAGGAACCAGAGAAGGCCGGGCACCAGAAGGCTCCAGACCGGGTCCAGGTGGACCCGAGGGCTCCAGCACAGCCGGCCGAGGCGCCGGGGCGTCCGGTCGCCGAGGCGGTCGGCGGCCCAGGCATGGGCGGCTTCGTGGACCGTGAAGGAGGCCAGCATGGCCACGAAGACCCCGATCCGGACCAGGGCGGAGTCCATTCCGGGCTGCATTCTCGGGGTCCGGCTCCGGGCCTACAATACGCCGCCCTCGCGCCGGGCTGCCCGACGCGGCCCCGGACCCGTCCTGATGGCTCTCGACCGCGATCGCGCCCAGGCCACCGGCACCCAGGTGCTCGAACTCGAGGCCGAGGCCATCCGCAGCCTCGCCGCGCGCCTCGGCGGCGGGGACCCGGCCTTCGCCGCCGATTTCCAGGAGGCCTGCGCCCGCATCCTGGCCTGCAGGGGCCGGGTGGTGGTGACCGGCATGGGCAAGGCGGGCCTCATCGGCCAGAAGATCTCCGCCACCCTGGCGAGCACCGGCACCCCGAGCCTGAGCCTGCATCCGGCCGAGGCCCTGCACGGCGACCTCGGGCGGGTCCGCGCCGAGGATCTGGTCCTGGCCCTGTCCAAGAGCGGCGCCACCCGGGAGATCCTGGCCCTGCTGCCGTCGCTCCGCGCCCTGGGGGCCGGTGTCCTGGCCCTGAGTGAGAGCCGCGAGACCCCTCTCGGGCGGGAGGCGGACCTGACCCTGGAGCTCGGCTCCCTGGTCGAGGCCTGTCCCCTCGGCCTGGCGCCGACGGTGACGACCACCGCCATGCTCGCCCTCGGGGACGCCCTGGCGATGGCGGTCCTGGAGGGCCGCGAGTTCACCCGCGAGGAGTTCGCCGCCTTCCACCCGGCGGGAAGCCTGGGGCGAGAACTCATGCGCGT
>JALUUN010000067.1 GCA_027021325.1 Planctomycetota bacterium | reverse complement strand
GGGCGGTTGCCGGCCAGGAGCAGGCCGTTGCGCAGGGCGAGGTGCAGGGTGAACTCGCCGGGGCCGATGTCCACGGTCCAGGCCGGTCCACCCGCCAGGGTCGAGGTCTCCAAGGCACCGATCTGCTGGTCTTGGAGAAGGCCGCCCAGGACCTCGAGGAGGATGCGGACGGTGTCCTCCTCCTCGGGGCCGAGGGCCACGGTGAGGACGAGGTCGGGCCGTGTTTCCGTGAAGTGGAAGTCGCCGAGTTCCACCTGCTCCTCGTAGATCCCGGCGAGGCTCAGGCTCGTGCGGCTGAGGAGCAGGCTCTTCAGTTCCTCGACGGAGACGCCGAGCATGCCCTGGAGCTGGGCCAGGGCCATGCCGGTGGTGGCACCGCCCAGGGAGAGGACCGGCGCCAGGAAGTCCTGGACCTCGGGGTCCTCCCAGATGCGGTCGAGAGCCAGTTCGCCCTCATGCTCCAGAAGAGGGCGCAGGGAGAACTCGAAGTGGAGGATCGTCGAGTCCGGCAGGAAGGTGGCGGGCTCGGGGGCCTGGGAGGGCAGGGGCCGGGCCGCTCCTGCGAGGGCCAGCGCCGCCAGAAGGAGAGTGGGGCGGTCGAAGAGCATGGCTGGGGCTGGGTTTCGGGGCCGCCGATGTCCGGGGGCGGCCCGCGACGGTCCCCCGCGGGTGCCGCCTCAGGATAGCAGGGCCTGCCAGCCGATCCAGGAGGGTGTCCTCCGTCCCGGCGCTCCTCGCCCTCGACGGTCCCTCGGGCTGGGACCGCGTGCGCGGGCTCCTGCACTCCCTGGAGGAGCAGGGCGCGGGCAGCCCCTTCCTGAACCTCGCCTGGCAGGAGGGTCTGGCGCGCCTGGAGTCACCGCCGCGGCGGAGCTGGTTCCTGGCGGGGCCGGACCCCGCCGACCCCGCCGGCGCCCTGATCCTGGCCGAGGGAGCGGAGAGAGGGCGCGGACCCAAGGCGCTCCGGACCCGCGACTACAACGTCATGCGCATGCCGCCGGCCTGGATGCTCCCGGGGCGCGAGGAGGAGTTCGCGGAGTTCCTGCTGGAAAGGCTGCCCGAGGCCGGGCGCCGGAGCGGCTGCGCCCTGGTGCGCCTGCACAAGCTGGACGGGCGGGCCACCGCGCCCCTTCGTGCGGCCCTGGAGCGGCGCGGCCGGCCCTGCCGCTGGAGAGTCTTCCGCGAGGGGCCGCGCATCCTCCTGGGCGCGGACGCGGCGGCGTGGAAGGCGAAGCGCCGGCGCAAGACCCGCTACAACCTGGAACGGAGCCGCCGCCTGCTGCAGGAGGAGCACCCCGGCCTGCGCTTCCGGCACTTCCTGGAGCCGGAGGCGGCCGCGCAGGCCTGGGCGAAGCATCGGGAGCGGATCCTGGCGCTTTTCCGCTCGGTCTGGGAGGAACGTCGCCGGCGCAATGGTGACGCCCTGGACGCCGCTCGCCTGGGCGCCTTCTGGTCCGCGGTCCTCGAGGACCACGCCCACCGCGGCGTCCTGGCCTGGAGCCTCCTGGAGGCCGAACCCGGCGGCCCCTTGCTCGCCGCCCAGACCGGCGTGCGCGAGGGCGGGGTCTTCTGGCTGGTGCTCATGGGTTTCGACGCCGCCTGCTCGCGCTTCTCCCCGGGACGCCTGCTCCTCTGGGACTCCCTGGACGCCCTCGCCGGGGCCGGCATCGGGACCCTCGAACTCGGCGGCGAGGGCCTGCACTGGAAGCAGGCCTGGGCCGGGGACCAGGAGCCGAGCTGGAGTCTGGAGTGGGCTCTCGGTGGCGCCGCCGGCCGGCTCTGGGAATGGCGCGAGCGCTGGCGCCGGAGGCGGGCGGCATGAGACTCCGCGTCGAGGCCCTGGAGACCGCCCGGGACTGGGAGGCGGTGCGTGCGCCCCTCCAGGCCCTGGAAGCCCGCGCCCCCCGGGCGCTGTGGGCCGGCTGGTCCTGGTGGGAGCGTCTGGTGCGCTTCTTCCACCCCGGGGAACGGGCCTGGTTCCTGGGCCTCGAGGGAGGCACCGGGCTGCAGGCGGCGACGGTGGTCCTGGAGTCCCTGCGGCGCACGCGCCTGGGCCCCTTGCGGCGCCTGCGCAGCCTGGACGCCCTGGCCCTGCGCCAGCCGCCGTGGATCCTGGATCCAGAGGCGCAGGAGGAGGCGCTGCAGGGGGCGGCGGCACTCCTGCCCGAGATCGGCCGCCGCAGCGGCGCGGAGTTCTGGAGCGCCTACCGCGTCCACGGGCCGGAGGCCCGGCCGTGGATCGAGGCCCTGCGCCGACGGCGGCGCAGCCACCGGCGGCGGGTCTTCAGCCTCTCCCAGTCCCTGCATCTGCCCGAGGACCTGGAGGCCTGGCGGATGGGGCCCTCGCGCAAGGACCGGCGCGATGCGGAACGGCGTCTGCGGCGGCTCCGCGAGCAGGGCGAAGTCGGCTTCGAGCGCTGTACCGCAGACGCGAAGCCGGCGGAGCTGCGCCGGGCCTGGGGGGACTTCCAGGAGTTGCGGCGGCGCACCTGGCAGTGGCGCTGGGCCGTCGAGAGCGGCCGCGTGGACCCGGTGCTCCTCGGCGAGTTCTACGACGAGGTCTTCGAGGAGCAGATCCGGGAAGGCCTGGCCGAGATCCTGCTCTTGCGTCTGGACGGGCATGCCATCGCCGGCGGCTGGAACCTGCGGACCGGCGGCGGACGCCTCTGGATGTACCTCATGGGCTACGACCAGGCCTTCCGCAAGGCCGGCCCGGGGAGCATCCTCTTCGCCTGGAGCGTGGAGGACGGACACCGCCGCTTCGGCGACCGGATCGTGGAGTTCGGCGCCGAGGCCCTGGACTGGAAGCGGAAGTGGGCCAACCGCGAGGAGGAGCTCCTCGAACTGGAACTGCCGCTGCGCGGCTGGCGCGGGCGGCTCTGGGCGCTGCGCAACCGCCTCGGTCCCTCCCCCTCCGCCGAGCCGGTGCGCAGCGCCCGCGACAATGACTACTGAGCCATGGCCCCTTCCCTGCCCCGTCTGTTTGCGGCCGGATCCCTCCTGGCCGGCCTGCTCCAGGCCGCCGATCCCCTGCCGGCCCACGAGCCCGGCACCGCCCCCGGCCGGTCTGAGGCCCTCGGAGCACGCTCCCGGCCCGCGGCCCAGGATCCCGCCTGCGGTTGCGCCGCCGCCGCTCCCCGCGGCGAGGCGCGGCTCCTTCCGTCCCTGATGGAGCGCTGGCAGGTGGACCGGAGCGCGGTCCGCCGCTACTGGAACCTGAACGGGTCGCTGGTCCGCCTGGACCGGCGCAGCGCCCTCGACCGCGCGTACCTGGAGCACCTCGACCATCTGGACTTCGACGCCCTCGGCCAGGAGGACCGGGTGGACTGGCTGCAGTTCCACAGGCTCCTGGAGGCGCGCCTTGAAGAGGCAGCCGAGGAGCGGGAGGAGGCGCAGGAGCTGCTGGAGACCCTGCCCGGAGCGCGGGAGCTCTTCGCCCTGGAGGAGGAGCGGCGCGAGCTCCGGTTCCTCGAGGGACGGGAGGCGGGGAAGCGTCTGCGGAAGATCGAGGCCCTCCTGTCCGGGGCGAAGGAGCGTCTGGAGGCGACGCCCCCTGAAGGGGAACGGCGCGAAGGCCTCCGCCGGCTCGTCGCCTCGCTCCGGAAGACCCTGGACCACTGGTACGAGCAGTACGCCTCCTTCGACCCCGAGTTCTCCTGGTGGTGCCAGGAGGCGCGCGAGGGCGTGGACCGGGCCCTGGAGGCCCTGGCCGAGGCGGTGCCCGAGGAGGAGGAGGCCGCGGCCCCGGCTTCACCGAAGTACGGCCTGAGCGGCGAGCCCATCGGCGAGGCGGAGCTGCGCCGGCTCCTGGACCGGGAGTACCTGGCCTACGACGCGCGCGACCTCCTGCGCATCGGCGAGGAGGAGTTCGCCTGGTGCGAGCGGGAGATGCTCCGGGCGAGCCGGGAACTCGGCTTCGGGGACGACTGGCGGGCGGCGCTGGAGTCGGTCAAGGAGAACCACGTGCCGCTCGGCGAGCAGGACGCGCTGGTGGCCGGGCAGGCAAGGGAGGCCGTCGCCTTCCTGGACGAGCACGGGCTGGTGACGATTCCGCGCCTCTGCCGCGAGACCTGGCGCCTGGAGATGATCGGCGAGGAGACCCAGAGGACGCTGCCCTTCGCCGCCTACGGCGGGCAGCACA
>JALUUN010000066.1 GCA_027021325.1 Planctomycetota bacterium | reverse complement strand
TGCTCCACGACCCGGATCCGGGCGGGCAGGCCGGGTTCCCCCGGCGCCTGCAGACGCCAGCGGTCCGGGCGCACCCCGAGGACACCGCGGGCAGGCAGGACGGGCGGCAGAGCCTGGGGCGGCTCGCCCCGGAGCGGCAGGCTCGCCCCCGCGGTCTCGAAGACCAGGCCGCCGTCGCCGCCGCGCAGGGTTCCTGCCAGGAAGTTCATGGGCGGACTCCCGACGAAGCCGGCCACGAAACGGTTCACCGGCGCCTCGTAGATCTCCCGGGCGGCGCCGATCTGCTGGAGGCGCCCGTCGCGCATGACCACCAGGCGGTCGCCCAGGGTCATGGCCTCCTCCTGGTCGTGGGTCACCCACAATGAAGTCACGCCGAGGCGCCGCTGCAGGGCCTTGATCTCGGCCCGCATCTCCAGGCGCAGGCGGGCGTCGAGGTTGCTCAGGGGCTCGTCGAAGAGGAAGGCGGCAGGGTCGCGGACGATGGCCCGCCCCAGGGCGACACGCTGGCGCTGGCCGCCGCTCAGCTCCCGCGGCCGGCGCTCCAGGAGGCCTTCGAGCTCCAGGAGCCGCGCCGCCTCCAGGACCCGGCGGCGCAGATCCTCCTGCTCCCGGCGCCGCGCCCGCCGCCAGGCGGCGTCCCAGAACCCGCGCAGGATCGAGCGGTGGCGCAACCGCGGTCGCAGCCCGAAGGCCAGGTTCTCGGCCACGCTCAGGTGCGGGTAGAGGGCGTAGCTCTGGAAGACCATGGCCAGGTTGCGCTCGCGGGCCGGAAGAGAAGTGACGTCGCGCCCGCCGAGGAGGATGCGGCCGCGGCTGACGCTCTCGAGGCCGGCGATCATGCGCAGGGTCGTGCTCTTGCCGCAGCCCGAGGGCCCGACCAGGACCACGAACTCGCCGTCGGCGGCCTCGAAGTCCACGTCCCGCACCGCCTCGGTGCCGTCCGGCCAGGTCTTGCCGACACCCTCCAGGAGGAGTCCCGCCATGCCTCAGCCCTTCACCGCCCCGAGCTGGATGCCCTCCACGAACTGCCGCTGGGCGACGACGAAGAGGAGGATGCAGGGAAGCATGGTCACCATGCTGAAGGCCATGAGCAGGTGCAGGTCGTCGAGGCCGCCGTACTGGTTGCGGAAGGAGTTCAGGGCCAGGGCCAGGGTCGCGTTCTGCTCGGAGTGCAGGAAGACCAGCGGCGCCAGGAAGTCGTTCCAGACGTAGATGAAGGTGAAGACGGCGCAGATCGCGCTCACCGGCCGGCACAGGGGCAGGACGATGCGCCACCACATGCCCAGGTGCCCGTAGCCGTCCACCCGCGCCGCCTCGAACAGAGCCTCGGGGATGCGGGTGCAGAACTGGCGGTACATGAAGATGAAGAAGGGCGTTCCGAAGAAGGCCGGGATGATGAGGGGCAGGAGGGTATCGATCCAGCCCAGCTCGCGGTAGAGGAGGAACAAGGGGATCAAGGTGACCTGCGGTGGCAGCATCATGGTGGCGAGCACCAGGAGGAACAGGGGCTCGCGGCCGCGGAAGCGCAGGCGTGCGAAGCCATAGCCCACGAGGCTGCAGGAGAGGACGGTACCGACGACCGCCAGGAAGGTCACCGTCACCGAGTTCGCGAGGGCGTCGAGGAAGCCGAGCCACTCGCGGCTCCCGGCCTGGCGCAGGGCCTCCGGGTAGTTCCCCCAGCGCGGGTCCGCCGGCCAGAGGTGCAGGCCGCCGCTCCCCGTGGCGGCCTCGACAGCGCGCTCCGGCGTCTCCAGGCTGACCACCACCATCCACCACAGGGGCAGGAGCATGGCCAGGGCCGTCAGACCCAGGGGGAGGTAGATCCAGGTCCGCCGCCTCATCCCGCCCAGGCCTCCTCCGGTGCCGCGCGCCGCCCGCCGCGCAGGACCAGGACCGTCAGCCCGAGGACCAGCAGCAGAAGCAGCCAGGCCATGGCCGAGGCGTAGCCCATCTGATAGAAGTCGAAGGCCTGGTTGTAGAGATAGAGGACGTAGAAGCGGGTGAGGTCGCCGGGCTCGCCGCCGGTCATGACGTAGGCCTGGGTGAAGACCTGGAAGCTGCCGATCAGACCGATGATCAGGTTGAAGAGGATCACCGGCGCGAGCAGCGGCAGGGTCACGCGCCGGAAACGCCCCCAGGGACCGTAGCCGTCCAGGGCCGCGGCCTCGAGGAGGGTGCGCGGGATCCCCTGCAAGCCGGCGAGGTAGACGATCATGGTGCCGCCCAGGGTCCAGAGACTCATCAGGGCGAAGGCCGGCGGTCCCCAGAGAGCAGCGTCCCGGTCCAGCCAGTGCGGCGGCTCCAGGCCCAGAGGCCGGAGCAGGGGCGCGAGCGCCGCGTTCAGGAGACCGTGGTCCCCGTCGAAGACCTGCCGCCAGAGAACGGCCACGCCGACCCCGGCCAGGACCGAGGGCAGGTAGAGGGCGCTCCGGAAGAAGCTGCGTCCCCGGGGAGCGTTCTGGAGCATCAGGGCGAGGAGCAGGGCCACGGCCTGGCCCAGGGGAACGGCGAGGAGGGCGTAGTACGCCGTCACCCGCAGGCTCGTGCGCAGGCGCTCGTCGTGGCCGAGGAGCTCGGCATAGTTGGCGAGGCCGACGTAGTCCGCGTGCTCGAGTCCGGAGAGGCCACTCCAGCGCGTCAGGGAGAGCAGGAAGGAGAGAACCACTGGAAAGGCGGTCAGGAGCAGGAAACCGAGAAGCCAGGGCGAGACGAGGAGCAGACCGGCGCGCTCCTCGGCCGCCTCCAGGGCACCGGGGCGGCGCCGGAACCAGAGGAAGCCGCCGGCCAGGCCCAGGAGGAAGAATGCCGCAAGGAAACCCTGGATCCACGCCCCCCAGGGCATGGGCGGGAAGTCCCTGGAGCGCAGGGGCGAGGCCTGCTCCCTCTCCCACTCCTCCTCGAAGGCGCGCACCGCCTCGGCGACGCTCCGGTCGCCGCTGCGCAGGGCCTGGTCGAGGTGGACCCCCATGCGTGCCTCGAAGCGCGGGTCGGCCGGCCAGGCCTGGACCGTCGCGTCCCGGAGCTGATCCAGGTAGAGCCGGTCGTTCCCGGGCGGCTGCTCCGGATCCAGGAAGGCCGGGCTCTCGGCCACCGCGCGCAGGCTCGGCACCGCGAGCCCCAAGCGCGCGGCCCGCTCCTGGCTCTCCGGGCCGACCAGGTAGCGCAGGAGGGCGAAGGCCTCCTCGGGATGGGGTGTATCCGCGGCCATGGCCCAGCACAGGGTCGCCACCGTGTTCGCCCGCACGCGCCCGCGGGGCAGGGGCAGGAACTCCCAGCGGAAGTCCCGGATCCCGCGGTAGGAGGGGACCACCCAACGTCCGAAGGGACCCGCCAGGCCGACCCTTCCGGTCAGGAAGACGCTGGCGCCGCTCGCCACCCGGCTGCGGCCGCTGGTCAGCGTATTCTCCTCCTCGTGACGCCAGGAGGCGAGGCGCTCCAGGGCGGCGAGGGCCTCGGGCTCGTCCAGGAGGACCTCCTGGAACCCGGGGTCGGCCACTTCCAGACCCTCGGTGGCGAGATACAGCCGGACCATCATCGGCCAGGTGACGAACTCCGCCCCGGTCACGCCCTCCAGGGCCCCCACCGCCCGGGCGGCGGCATGGAACTCCTCCCAAGTCCAGCCCTCCTCCGGATCCGGCGGCGTGACCCCCGCGGCTTCCAGGAGGTCCAGGTTGGCGTAGAAGCCGATGGTCGTGAAATCCTTGGGCAGACCGTAGAGGGGCCCCTGCCCGCTGCGCCGGCCGTCGAAGCGGAAGGCATCCGCCACCACCGGATAGAAGTCCTCCAGGCTCAGGGCCGGCTCGCCCGCTTCCGGCGGCCGCTCCAGCCAGGGCTCCAGGGGCGCGAGCAGACCCTGGTCGGCGAAGGCCGGCACGCGCCGGGCCTCGAGATAGAAGAGGTCGGGCGGATCGCCCGCCGCCATCATGGTCTGGAGCTTGGTGTAGAAGCTGGACGGGTCGCCGGCGTTGATCCGCTCGACGCGCACGCCGGGATGGCTCGCCTCGAAGGCGCGGATCTGGTCCGCGACGATGGCGTCCTCCTCCGGTCCTCCATCTCCGGACCAGTGCATGACGCGGAGCACCGTCGCCTCCTCCCCCAGGGCCGGCGCCAGGCTGCGCCAGGCCACGCGCGCGAGGGATCCCGCGAGG
>JALUUN010000065.1 GCA_027021325.1 Planctomycetota bacterium | reverse complement strand
CTGGCGCTTCTTCACCTCCTTCGACGTGGATGCGCCCATGGCGCGCTTCCAGGCCGGCATCCTCTACGACAATCTGACAGCGATCCTGGTGGCCATGGTCGCCCTGGTCAGCTTCCTGGTGCACCTCTTCAGCACCGGGTACATGCAGGGGGACAGCCGCTACAACATCTTCTTCGCCAACCTGCCGCTCTTCACCTTCGCCATGCTGGCGATGCTGTTGAGCGACAACCTGCTGTTCTTCTTCATCTTCTGGGAGATCATGGGCCTTTGCTCCTATCTCCTGATCGGGCACTTTGCCGTGGACCGCAAGCAGCCACGGATGTCGGCGGCCTGGGCCTCGCTGAAGGCCTTCATGACCACGCGGATCGGGGACGTCTGCCTGTTCGTCGGCATGGCGACCTTCTTCGTGAAGTTCGGGGACCTGAGCTTCCACGGTCTGTACCAGAAGACCGCCGCTCACGTCGCGGAACACGGCTGGGAACCCTGGATGACCTTCGGGGCGCTGATGATGTTCGGCGGCGCCGTGGGCAAGTCGGCCCAGTTCCCCCTGCACGTGTGGCTGCCGGACGCCATGGAGGGCCCGACACCGGTCAGCGCCATGATCCACGCCGCCACGATGGTGGCGGCGGGCGTCTACCTCACGGGGAGGATCTTCCTCCTGTGCTCGCCGGAGGCGCAGCTGGTGGTCGCTTGTGTCGGAGGCTTCACCGCCCTGTTCGCCGCCACCATGGGCATGACGGCTTTCGACATCAAGAAGGTCCTGGCCTACAGCACGATCTCCCAGCTCGGCTACATGATCTGTGCCATCGGCGTCGGCGGTGTGGCTGCCGGTCTCTTCCACGTCCTGACCCACGCCCTGTTCAAGGCCTGCCTGTTCCTCGGTTCGGGCTCCGTCATCCACGGCTGCCATCACGAGCAGGACATGCGCAAGATGGGTGGCCTTCGCAAGAAGATGAAGTTCACCTATCTGAGCATGCTCGTCAGCACCCTGGCGATCTCCGGTGTGCCGCTGTTCTCCGGCTATTACTCGAAGGACACGATCATCGCGAAGGCGGTCGAGAAGAGCATGCGCGTCAGCGAGGCCGGGGCCGGCAGCTGGCTGTGGCATCTCCCGCAGTACCTTCTGATCGCCGCCGCCCTGATCACGGCCTTCTACATGTTCCGTCTGATCTTCATGACCTTCCATGGGGAGCCGCGGGACCACTGCTCCGAACACGCCCACGAGTCGCCGCCGAACATGACGATCCCGCTGATCGTCCTCGGGACCCTGGCGATCTTCGGCGGCAAGTTCTGGCTCACCGACCCCCTGCACGCCGTCAGCGGCGGCCGGGAGCCCTGGTTCCTCCAGCTGGTCCAGGACCCGGAGCTGGAGCGCTGGGAGCCGGCCGCCGTGGAGGCCCGCGGCCTCGGCGGCCACGGCGCGCGGCTCGAGCACGGCGCCGGGGAGGGCCATGAAGCCGGCGCTCACGGCGACCACGTCGCCCATACGGCTCATGTGCGCGCCATGACCGCTTCCCTGATCGCCGCCTTCAGCGGCATCCTCCTGGCCGTGGCCTTCTACCTCAAGCGCATCCTCGACCCTGCGCGGGCCGCGGCTGCGCTCGGCTTCCTCTACCGGCTGGTCTACCACCGGTACTGGGTCGACGAGCTCTACCAGGCGACCGTGATCCGTGGCACGGTGCGCCTGTGCGACGCCCTGGCCTGGTTCGACCGCACGATCATCGACGGCCTCGTGAACCTCACCGGGCGCAGCATGCGGCGCCTCGCGGGCTTCAGCGCCGCCACCGACCGCGTGGTGGTGGACGGCCTCGTGAACTGGGTGGGGGAGACCACCTCCGCCCTGGGCCAGACCGTGCGCCACTCCCAGACCGGGCGCATCCAGCAGTACGCCTACTTCACCCTCGCCGGCGCGGTGCTCCTGGCCGCGGTGGTCCTGTTCGACGTCCTCTGACCGACTCCCGTCCCGCCGACACCGGTCCTCGAATCGAGCTCCTGCGATGAGCGACTACCTCCTGACCCTGATCACCTTCCTGCCCCTGGTGGGATCGGTCGCGGTCCTGCTTCTGCCGAAGGGAGCGGACAACGCGGTGCGCTGGACGGCTGCAGTCTTCACGGGCGCCGCTCTGGCCCTGTCCACCTGGCTGTACTTCGTGGGCTTCGACGACGGCGCCACCGGCATGCAGTTCGTGGAGCAGCGCTCGTGGATCCCGGCCTTCAACATCGAGTACTTCCTCGGCGTGGACGGGATCAGCCTGCCCCTGATCTGGCTCTCCGCCCTGATCCACTTCGTGGCGGTCTTCGCCTCCTGGGGTATCCGCAAGTCGGTCAAGGGCTATTTCGCCCTGCTCCTGCTCCTGGAAGTCGGGGTCAACGGCGTATTCTGCGCTCTGGACTTCTTCCTCTTCTACGTCTTCTGGGAGATCATGCTCCTGCCGATGTACTTCCTCATCGGGATCTGGGGAGGCCCGCGCCGGGAGTACGCGGCCATCAAGTTCTTTCTATACACCCTGGCCGGCTCGGTCCTGATGCTGGTCGCCATGGTCGCCCTCTATCTGATGAGCGGCAACTACGGCGACGGCGCGACCTTCAACATCCTGACCATGCACGAGCTGGCCGGGCAGTGGGTGGCCGACCAGGGCACGTTCCTCGGCATGAGGTTCACGACCTGGATCTTCTGGTTCCTGTTCGTGGGCTTCGCCGTCAAGATCCCGGTCTTCCCCTTCCACACCTGGCTGCCGGACGCCCACGTGGAGGCGCCGACCCCGATCTCGGTGATCCTGGCCGGCATCCTCTTGAAGCTCGGCTCCTACGGGATGCTGCGCATCAATTTCCCGCTGGCTCCCGACGCCTTCGCCCAGGCCGCCGACTTCCTGGCGATCCTCGGGACGATCAACATCGTCTACGGAGCCTATGTGGCCATGGGGCAGACGGACTTCAAGCGCGTGGTCGCCTACAGCTCCGTCAGCCACATGGGTTACTTCCTGCTGGGCTCGGCCGCCTGGACCATTGAGGGCATCAACGGTGCCTCCCTGCAGCTCTTCACGCACGGCACCTCCTCGGCGATGCTCTTCCTCATCGTCGGCGTGGTCTACGACCGCGCCCACCACCGGAACCTGAACGACTTCGGCGGCCTGGCCCAGCGCATGCCCTTCTACCTGGGGCTGAGCACCATCGGCATCTTCGCCGGCCTCGGCCTGCCGGGCATGAGCGGCTTCATCTCCGAGGCCTTGACCCTCCTCGGAGCCTATCAGGTGTACCCGGTGCTGGTCATCATCAGCACCCTGGGCATTCTGATGACCGCCGCCTTCCTCCTCTACGCCCTGCAGCGGGTCTTCCTCGGCCCGTTGCCGGAGAAGTACTCCGGCTTCCAGGACATCAACGGCCGGGAGGCCTTCTGCATGATCCCCTTCGCGGCCTTGTGCATCCTGGTCGGGGTCCTGCCTTCCCTGGTCCTGGACAAGATGGCGCTGGCCATCGAGGCCCTGCAGAACGACCTGGCGCCGTTCTTCCAGGCCGTGGCCGGCTGAGGACGGAGCATGAGCTACTTCGACGCCCTCAAGTTCATCATGCCGGAGCTGGCGGTCACTCTGGGACTGCTGGTGGTCCTGGCCTGGGACATGTTCGCCCGGCAGCGTGAGGGCGAGACGGCGATCCTCTCCCTGGGCTTCCTCGGCATCACCGCCGGCCTGATCCTGCAGCGGCTGGGCTGGGACGCCCTGCCGCAGACGGTCTTCGGCATGGTTCGGGTGGACTCCTTCGCCCTTTGCTTCAAGCTCTTCATCACCACGGCGGTGGCGATCGTCATCGCCCTGGACCTCATGGACCGCAAGGCGGCGCGCAGCGGCCGACCCGAGTCCCAGTTCCTCCTGCTCACTGCCGTCCTCGGCAGCTTCTTCCTGGTCGGGGCCGACAACCTGATCCTTCTGTACCTCGGCCTCGAAACCCTGGGCCTGAGCAGTTACGCCCTCAGCGGGATGCACAAGCGCAGCCCGGCAAGTGCCGAGGCCGCCCTGAAGTACGTGGTCTACGGAGCCTTCGCCAGCGGCATCCTCCTGTTCGGGGCCTCCCTGCTGTACGGCCTCACCGGCACCCTGGATCTGGGGGACATGGGCCGGCCGGTGCTGGAGGCCCTGGACCGGGGCGACGACATCCCGGTCGCTCTGTCCTTCCTCCTCATCCTGGTCGGCTTCGGCTTCAAGTTGA
>JALUUN010000064.1 GCA_027021325.1 Planctomycetota bacterium | reverse complement strand
AGGATCGCCCTCGCGTCTCTCGGACCAGGCCCGGAGAAGATCGTCGAAGCGCGGATCGTCCGGCTCCGAAGGACGTGAGGAGTCCGGCATGGAGACGCCGGCCGCAGCGCGGCGAGACGGTCGATCTTAGCCCTCTCCCTTTCTTCGGAGCCGGGATGTCCCTGACGGTCCTAGAGGAGCGGCCACAGCCGCAGGCCGCTCCAGCCGGCCGCGGCCAGGCGGGAGGCGTCCGGGCCGGTGAAGGTGAGGGCGGAGGTCTCGAAGCCGGTCCGGGTCAGGGGCAGGAGGGGGCGGAGGCGCCGGGCGTCCCAGAGGAGGATCCGGCCCTCGCGGCCGGCGGCGCTGAGGAATCCGCGGCCGTCCGGGGTGAAGACCAGGGCCCCGGGGCCGCCGGTCTCGGTTTCCGGCGCCGGGAGGGGGGGATCGAGCACCCGGATCTCGCCGCGCTCCAGGTCGGCGGCACGCAGGCGCGTGTCCTCCTCGACGCTGAAGACGGCCAGGCCTCCGCCCGGGGCGGCGGCGAGCGCCCGCACCTGGAGCCCGGGCGTCCGGAACTCGTACAGAAGGGCGCCGCTTCCTGGATCCCAGAGGGTCACGGTCTGGCCGGCCCCGGCCCAGAGGCGGCCGTCCGCGAGGAAGGCCAGGGGCGCCCGCGTGATCTCGTCGCGGCGCCGGCGGCCGGAGTCCCAACGCAGGTGCTGGAGGACCTCGCCGCTTCGGGCCTCGCGCAGAAAGACCTCCCCCTCGGGGTCGGCGACGGCCACGCGCCGGCCCTCTGCGTCCACGGCGACGCCCCGGGGATCGGAGCCTTCCGGGTCCGGCCAGGCTTCGGCGCCCTCGAGGGTGAGGCGGAGGACCTGCCCACCGGACTCCCGGTCCGGCCAGGGATCGAGGAGCACCGCCCAGGCTGCCTCGCCGCCGGGAGCGGCGGCGATCTCCACCGGCCGGCAGCGGAAGCCGATCTCGGCGAGGCGGCCGCCGGTGGCGTCGAGGATCCTCACACCGTCGGAACGAAGGAGGAAGAGCCGCCCGGGGGTGGCCGCCAGATCCGCGGCGCCCGGGTCCTCCCGGCCCAGACCGGCCAGGGCGCGCAGCCGCGCAAGGTCCAGGACCGCAGCGCCCTCCCGGGTGCTCGAGACGGCCACGAGCTCGGTCCCCGGCACCGCGGCCAGGCTGGTTGCGGGGGCCGCCAGGACCGGAAGCTCCAGGAGCACCGTGCCGTCGAGGCGCAGGAGACGCAGCCACCCGTCGCTGCCCTGGTGGAGGACGCGGTCCGGTCCCGCCCAGAGGGCGGAGTCGCGGACGCCGGCGGTGAGGAAACGCTTGTAGCGCTGGAGGAGCCGTTCCGCCTCGCGGGCCTCGGCGGGGCTGGCTGCGGTCCAGAGGGGAAGCGGCTCTGCACCCTCCTCGAGGAGATGGAGGCTGAGGTCGGCGGTGCAGGCCAGCACCCGCCGGCCGCCGCGCTCGACGGCGAGGTTGCGGACCTCGGAGCCGAGGCGCGCGAGGGGCCGCGGCCTCCCCTCGCCGGCCTCGGGGATCCACTCCACCCTTCCCGCCTCGTCGCCGACGACGAGGGCCTCGCCGTCGGCGCTCCAGCAGAGGGCGGTCGGGGCGACGGCCCCGCGCCCGACGCCGCCGGCCTCCGAGGAACTGCGGCGCCAGGCCATGCCTTCCTCCGCCGAGGCCTCGCCCAGGAAGACGCCCCAGTCCATGGCCAGGGCGAAGGTGGCCCCCTGCGGCGCGGCGGCGAGGGCATGTCCGTTGCCGACCGAGGTCCCCCGGGTGTGGTCGTTCTCCAGACGCCGTCCGGTGGCCGCGTCCCAGAGCGCCCAGCCCTGCATCTCCACGGAGGCGGCGAGGAGGAAGCGGCCGTCTCCGCTCCAGGCGAAGCCCGCGGCGTCCGACTGCGTGCCTTCCAGGCGGACCAGGGTCTCCCCCGTGGCGAGGTCCACGATCCGTGCCTCGCTTCCGAGGAGAGCCAGCCGCCTGCCGGCGGGGTCCGCAGCCACGCGCTCGACGGCGCCGGGGAAGCGCCGGAGCGCCGGCTCCAGGCGGGCGGCGAGCCAGGCCCGGATCCAGGCCGTCTCCGGCTGCGGCGGCGCCTCCTGGAGGGCGGCGAAGCCGAGGGCGCGGTCGCCCTCCGCCAGGGCCAGGGCGGCGAGACGCAGAGCGCTCGCGGCTTCCCCGGCGGAGCCGCGGGGCCTCTCCGCCCGGGAAAGGGGATCCCGGCGGGCGGCGGGAAGGGAGTCCTGCGGCGGCGCAGGGAGTCCGGGGCAGAGGGCGAGGAGCGCGCAGGAGAGCATGGACGGTGCGCCGGGCACTGTAGCCCGGGAGAGGGCCCCGATGCACGCCCCCGCTAAGCTGGGGCATGGGGGAACCGGAGACCTTCGAGACGGCGCTCGCCTGGGCGGCGGAGCACCTGGGGCCGGCTTCGCCCCTGGTCCTCCGGAACCCGGCGCGGCAGCGGGACCTGGAGGCGCGTCTTGCCGCGGGTGCTTCCCTGGAAGACGCCGTCCTCGGCGCCCTGTTCCCGGTCCTGCGCGAGGAGCGCCTGGTCGCCGACGAGTTCCTGGCCTTCTTCCTCCAGGACCTGGTGCGTGAGGGATCCTTCCAGCTCGGGCCGGCCCTGCGCCGCTTCCTGGACAGCGGCGACCTCGTGGACTCGGTGGCCGGAGACCTCTGGCGCGACCTGGACCGGGTCGCGTGGCAGGGGGCGGCCGCCTTCCGCGGCTGGCTGCGCCAGCGCCTGCGCTGGAAGGCCTCGGAGCGTGCGCGTTCCCTCCGCCCCGACCGGGAGGGACCGCGGACCGGCGACGGGGACGCGGCCGCCGAGGACCGCACTCCCGGGCCGGCCTCCCGCGCCAGCGACCGCGAGGAGCGGAGCCTTCTGGCCCTCGCCCTCCTGCGTCTCTCGGAGAGCGACCGCGACCTGCTGCGGCGCAGCCTGCGCGGCGAGTCCGCCGCTGCCATCGCCGAGGCCACGGGCCGCAGCCCCGCCGCCGTCCACAAGGCCCTGCAGCGGGCCCGCGCCCGCCTCCGCGAGCAGGTGGAACGGGGCCGCTGAGAGGAGCCTCCGGGCCTCGCTCCGTCGGCGCCCTGCGCAGAGTGGACCGGCCGGTGCAATAGCGCCGTACCCGGGGCCGGCCGTGTTCCCGGATTCTCCGGGAGGAGGGCATCGCCTTCCGGGGGGAGGGGACCGGAGAGGTGGGAGCGCACAGCGAATAGAATGCGCAGAAACGACCCGGCCGCGGCGCCGGGAACCCACTTCTTCCCTCCCCCAGACCTCCCCGAAGCATCCTCCCACGATGCCTGGACGTCCCCTCGCTCTTCTCCCGCTTCTCGTTTCCCTCCTCCCGGCGCATCTCCTCGCCCAGGGCGACGGAGGTGCGCTGACGCAGCTCTACGCGCTGGAGGGGTCCTTCCCGAACGAGTCCCTGGGCAAGTCCGTGGCCGCCCTGGACGACGTGGATGGAGACGGTGTGCCCGATTTCGCGGTGGGTGTCTCGCCCTGGATCTGCTGCATTCATCCCGGGCGCGTGGAGGCCTACTCCGGGGCCACCGGCTCCCTGCTCTGGGTCGCGACGGTCACGAACTCGACCCTGCAGGAGGGCTTCGCCTGGTCCCTGGCCCGCGCCTCGGACCGGAACGGGGATGGCATCGGCGATCTCCTGGTCGGCGTTCCCTGGCTGGATGTCAACCAGCCCGGAGAGATCCAACTCATCTCCGGCGCCGACGGGAGCCTGATCCAGACCTATCCAGGCAGCGGTACGGAGAATCTCGGCTGGGGCGTGGCCGAGGCACCGGACCTGGACGGAGACGGCGTCCCTGAGGTGATGGCGCTGGCCGACGGCCTGGTGCGAGTCCTGTCCGGCGCTTCGGGCGCCCTCCTGTGGACCGCTGCCGTCGCGCAGCCCGCCTACAACAACAAGTGCTTTGCCTCCCTCCAGGACCAGACCGGCGACGGGATTGCCGAGATCGCTCTGAGCAGCATGGCTTCCCTGTTCTACCGGGGGCGGGTGAGTCTGTACTCCGGAGCCGACGGGAGCCTTCTCTGGACGGTGGACGGCGAGAGCGACAACGACCGGTTCGGTGCTTCGGTGGCGCGCTTCCTGGACCTCGACGGCGACGGCCTGGACGACCTCCTGGTGGGCGCAGAAGGCTGGGGCACGAGCTCCCTTCGCGGTGCGGTCTACGTCCTGTCCGCAGCGG
>JALUUN010000063.1 GCA_027021325.1 Planctomycetota bacterium | reverse complement strand
CAGGAGCTCGGCCTCGGGCCCCTGCAGGAGCACTCCCAGACGCAGGGCCGCGGCCAGGAGGAGCACGGCGGCGAGGAGGGCGCGGGGACGGTCGGGCTCCACACGAGAAGAGACGGAGGACCCGGTGCCGGGTGACACCTCAACCGGCGCCGGCGGCTGCGGCCACGAGCTGCGGGTAGTGGCGGCGCAGCAGCGCATCGATGCCCCGGTCCAGCTCGCGGTCGTCGCGCAGGGGAAGCCCGGCCTCCGCGCCGGCCAGGGCCAGGATCCAGCGGTCATCCCGCTCCCCCGTCTCGCCCTCGGGGTGGAGGGAGGCCAAGGCCCTCCCCTCCGCGCTCCGCACCACCCAGGGCCAGGAGCGGGCGTCCACCTCGACCGGCGGCCGCAGCGACCGCAGCGCCTGGAGCAGACGCCCGAGGCGGCCCTCGGCCCGCGCCGGCGGCGCCTGGGGCGGCGGCAGGAGGAGGGCGGGCTCCCCTCCCAGCCCCGGGACGGCGACCCGCAGGTCCAGGGCCTCGAGGAGGGGCCGCAGGCGCAGGGCCTCCGGCGGCCGCAGCCCCGGCAGGACCAGGAGGATGCGCGGGCGGCCGGCGGCGAGCTCGGCGCCGTGCTCCTGGAGGCTCCCGGCCCAGGCCAGGAGCGTGTCCAGCAGGGCGGCCGACACCGCCGGCGCCGCCGCCAGGACCGCCGCCCGGCCGCGGGCGTCGCGGCAGGCCAGGAAGGGCGCCGCGGGGTCGGCTCCCTCCACGCCCCGCAGGTGGGTCTCGAGGACCGGATCCGGCCGCAGTCCCGGCTCCAGGGCCTCGGGGTTCCGGAGCAGGCCGCTCCAGAGCTCGGCCGCCTCGGGACTCATTGCTCCCGCATCCTCGCGGCGAGGTCCGGCGGCAGGCCCGCGGTGCCCGGCGGTGCCGGAGCCGCCCCGGGGGAGAAACCCTGGAGAAGGGCGCAGAGGGCGATGGCCAGGGCGTCGCTCTCGTCGTCGGCGGCGAAGGCCCCGGCCTCGAGGCCGAGCTGCAGGGCCACCATGCGCGCCAGCTGCTCCTTGCCGGCCTGGCCCGAGCCGGCGACGCGGCGCTTCACGAGCGCCGGCGGCAGCTCCAGGACCGGCAGGCCCTCGGCGGCGGCGCGCGCCAGGACCACCCCCCGGGCCTCGCCCATGCGCAGGGCCGAGCGCGCGTTGCGCCCGAAGAAGCCGGACTCCAGGGCGACGAGGCCCGGCCTCCACTCGTGGAGGAGGGCGGCGAGGGCCTCGGACAGGGCGTGGAGGCGCTCGGCCAGGGACCCGGGCGGCGGGCCCAGGCTCCACAAGCCCGAGGCCAGGCGGGCCGGAGGCTCGCCCGGCACCCCCTCCAGGACGGCCCAGCCGACCCGGCGGGTGCCCGGATCCACGCCCACCACCCGGAGACCGCCCATGCAGCCATGCTAGCCGCCGGCCGCCGCCCGATTCCATATGCTGGCCGCCCATGCCGCGCGACGCCGCTGCCGTGGTCCTCGCCGCCGGCCGGGGACGCCGCCTGGGCCGCGGCAACAAGGCCCTCCTGGAGCTGGGAGGCCAGCCGGTCCTGGCCTGGTCCCTGCGCGCGCTCGCGGCCTGTCCCTCGGTCGCCGCTCTGGTCGTGGTGATGGCGGAGGAGGACGAAGCCGCCTTCCGCGCCGCCTTCGGCCCCCTCGAGGCCCTGGGCGTGACGGCGACGGTGCCCGGCGGCGCCGAGCGCTGGGAGAGCAGCCGCGCGGGCTGCCGCGCCGCGCCCGCCGGTCTTCCCCTCCTCCTGGTCCACGACGCCGCCCGCCCCTTCGTCGAGACCGGTCTCGCCGAGGCGGTGCTGGAGGCGGCCCGGGCGGAGGGCGCAGCCCTCGCCGCCGAGCCCCTCGCCGACACCCTGAAAGAGGCCTTCGAGGGGGCCCCGCCGCGGGTCCGGCGCACCCTGCCGCGAGCCGGGTTGTGGCGCGCCCAGACCCCCCAGGCCTTTGCCCGCGAGCTCCTCCTCGCGGCCTTCGAGGGGGCCGCAGGCGGCACGCCGACGGACGAGGCCTCCCTGGTCGAGGCCCTGGGCCATGCGCCGGTCCTGGTCCCGGCGCCCTCCACGAACCTGAAGATCACCACCCCGGCCGACCTCGCCCTGGCCGGCGCTCTGGCGGCGGCGCGGCGTCCCGGATCCCGGCAGGAGACATGAGCGCCCCGGATCCCCCCCGCATCGGCCTCGGCTGGGACCGGCACCGCCTGGAACCGGGCCGGCCCTGCGTGCTCGGCGGCCTGGAGATCGACTCCCCCCTCGGCCCGGCGGCCCACAGCGACGGCGATGCCCTGCTCCACGCCCTGACCGACGCCCTCCTCGGGGCCGCCGGCGAGCCGGACCTCGGCAGCCTCTTCCCCGACAGCGACCCGGCCTGGAAGGACGCCCCGAGCACGCGCTTCCTGGAAGAGGCCCTGCGGCGGCTGCGCGCCCGCGGCCTCGAACCCTGGTCCGCGGACCTGGTCGTGGTCTGCGACCGCCCGCGCCTGGCCCCCCACCGCGACCGCCTGCGCAGGGCCCTGGCCGCGCTCCTGGGCCTGCCCGTGGACCGGGTCAACCTGAAGGGCAAGAGCACCGAGGGCGGCCCCGGCGGCGACCGCATCGAGGTGACGGCCGTGGTCCTGGCGGGCCCGGCCGCCTGAGGCCGCGCGCCTCAGGCCGGAGCGTCGGCTTCGATCTGCAGCCGCCACATGCGCGCATAGAGGCCGCCGGCCGCCACCAGTTCGTCGTGGGTGCCGCTCTCGACGATGCGGCCGCGGTCCAGGACCAGGATCCGGTCGCAGGTGCGCACGGTGCTCAGACGGTGGGCGATGACGAAGACCGTCCGGCCCTCCATCAGGGTCTCCAGGGCCCTCTGCACGCGGCGCTCGGACTCCGAGTCCAGGGCCGAGGTGGCCTCGTCCAGGAGCAGGACCTCGGGATCCTTGAGGAGGGCGCGGGCGATGGTGACGCGCTGCGCCTGGCCGCCGCTCAGGCGGTCGCCGGCCTCGCCGACCTCGGTCTGGATGCCCTGGGGCAGGTTCGCCACCAGATCCTCCAGCCAGGCGGACCGCAGGGCCTCGAGAACCTCCTCGTCGCTCGCCTCCGGCCGCCCGTAGCGGACGTTCTCGGCCAGGGTGGTCTGGAACAGGAAGGGCGTCTGGGAGACCACCGCCAGACGGTCCAGCCAGTCGGCCAGCCGGATGCTCGTGAGCGGGCGCCCATCCACCAGGACGCGGCCCGAGGTCGGGTCGTAGAAGCGGGCCACCAGATCCAGGAGGGTGGTCTTGCCGGCGCCGCTGGGGCCGACCAGGGCGATGCGCTCGCCCTTGCGCACGGCGAAGTCCACCCCGTCCAGGGCCGATTCCTCCTGGCCCTCGTAGCGGAAATGGACATCCTCGAAGCGGATCTCGCGCTGCAGGCCCGCGAAGGGCTCCTCGTCCCCGCGGTCGCTCACATCCGGCTTCAAGTCGAAGATCTCGAAGACCCGGGTGGTCGCCCCCAGGGAGGTGTGGACCACGGACAGCGCCTTGGTCAGGCGCTTGACGCTCCCGACCACCGCCATCATGGCCATGGCGAAGGTGACGAGGTCGCCGGGATCCTGGAACAGGCGCGGCCGCCCGTCCACGGGCGTGTTCGCCAGGGCGACGGCGCCCAGAGCCAGGCCGATCCCTCCGCTCGCCACGAAGGCGGTGATGGCCAGACTCGCCGCCTGCGCCTTGATCATGCGCTCGGTGCTGCGCACGAAGGCGTCGTTGGCGCGGCGGAACTCCCGGGCCTCCCGCTCTTCCATGCGGAAGGCCTTGACCACCCGGATCCCGCCGAACATCTGGGTCAGGCTCTGGGTCGTGTCGCCGAGGGCGGCCAGGGACTTCTGGCTGCGGCGGCGGACCTTGGGGCCGATCTTCCAGACCGGCAGGGCCAGGAGCGGCACCAGAACCAGGATTCCGGCGGTCGCCACCGGCGACACCGCCCAGGCCACAGCCAGGCCGGCGAGGATGGCGATCGGCTCCTGGACGATCTCCTCGATGATGAGGTTGAGGATACGAAGGCTGGTGCCGGTGTCGGCGGTCATGCGCGACAGCAGGTCGCCAAGCCGCCGCCCGGAGTGGTAGCGCATGCCCAGGCGCAGGACATGCTCGGCCAGATCCTGGCGCAGATCCGTCACCATCCAGACCGCGAGCATCCGCGACAGCCGCAGGAACACGTACTGGATGGCG
>JALUUN010000062.1 GCA_027021325.1 Planctomycetota bacterium | reverse complement strand
CCGCCCGCGGCCAGGGCACGGAGGAGGTCCCCGTCGAAGTGCAGGCTGGCCGTCGGCGCCGCCACGGCGCCGTCCTCCTCGGCCCAGACCGTCTGGTAGAGCTCGGCGTCCCGCGCCTCGATCTCGTCCTCGCCTGCCGCCCGTCGCAGGCGCCGGATGTAGGGAGGCAGGGGTGTCGCCCCGGCCCGGGCCAGGAAGGAGGGCCAGTCCCCGGCGCCTTCGAAACGCACGCGCCACGGTCCAGGCCGTCCCGTCTCCCGTTCCAGGAGCTCGAGGACGGGTTCCTCTCCCGCAGCCGGCCGCAGGCGCAGGCCCGGCCGCAGGCGCGCACCCTCCAGGAGCAGGCGTGCCTGGCCGGCGCGCCCCGGCACCTCCTCCAGGAACAGTCCCTCCACGCGGCCGCCGCTCTCCTTGCGCAGGCGCAGGAGGGCCGGGATCACCCGGGTCCGGTTGCGCACCAGAAGGTCGCCGCCGCCAAGGACCTCCGGGAGCTCCCGGAAGGATCGGTGCTCCAGTTCCCCGCTCCGGCAGTGAACCACGAGGAGCCGGCTGCGGCCCCGCCGCTCCGGCGGATGGCGGGCGATGAGTTCCTCGGGCAGGGGGAAGTCCAGGTCCTCGGTGCGCATGCCCGCGTCCTTCACGCACCGCGCCGGTCCCGGAGCGGCAGGCTCAGGCAAGGGTCGCCGAGGAGCAGGAACTTCATGCCCTGGAAGAAGATGCTCGGCGGATACCAGCCCTCATCGGGCTCGAGTCCGCGGAGCTCCTCGGCCTCGACGTAGTGCTCCAGAGCGCGGTTCCAGGCCGCCCCGAGGCGGGTGACGCCGGGGTCCGCCAGGGCCACGGCGAAACCGTCGAGCAGGCTCAGGGCGCAGGGCTGGGCGCCGGTACAGCAGCCGAGGTAGGCCACGGCCCCGCCCTCTTCGAGGAGGAGGAGCCTCTCACCCAGGCCGCTCTCGTCCAGACGGCCGGGCTGGAGGGGGGCCGGCGCGGGCGGCGGCTCCGTGAAGACCTCGCCCGCATTCGTACCCGCGTGGAGGATCCCGTCCACGTCCAGATAGGGCTGGTAGGGCGGTTCGACACACCAATGGGCGGTGCTGCAGCCGACCGAGAGGTACACCGCCGGCGGCGCGGCGCGCAGGACCGGGACGTCCCCGGGCCGCAGGCAGCCCTGCCAGCCGGTGGCGGTGCCATGGCCGACGTGGATGGCCAGCGCCGGCCCGGCGCGCAGGGCGCCGAGGGTGGTCTCCGGATCGGGCTCGGTCCGCCCGTACAGGGCGGTCTCGACCTCCCAGCCCGCAGTGCGCCAGGCGGCGCTCAGGAGATCCAGGCGCGGGCGCGCGTCCACCCAGCCCGCGGCGTGGGCCAGGAAGAGGGTCGCCTCGGGCCGCCGCTCCTCCCAGGCCAGGGTCTTGCCCAGGACGGCGCGCAGCTCCTCACGGTTGCTCACGGGCCAGCGGCCGACGGCGGCCTCGGGCAGGTAGTGGACGCCGTCGCGGTCGATGGGCCCGCTCTTGTCGGTCTCGCCGCGGACCTCCCCGAACCAGCCGGCATGGTGGCCCTCGCTCCAGTCGTTCCAGTCCTCGAAGGAGCCGTCCTCCTCGGCGAGGTCGGCGTAGTAGAGGTCGGAAGGATAGAAGGCGGTGTCGAAGGCGGCCTCGGTGCGGCGGTCCAGGACCATGAAACGAACCGGCAGGGTGTCGGCGTCCCCCACCAGGAGGACGTAGTCCAGACCCTCCGCCTTCCAGCGCTCCCAGAGGCGCCGCTTCAGGCGCTCCGGCGCATCCGCGCCGCGGCCGCGGGCCAGTTCCTCCTCCAGCACCAGGAGCTCGACCTGGAAGTCCCGCCGGCGCAGCTCCAGCCACGGCGCCATTTCCTCCTTCCAGGCCGCCGGCACCACCGCCACGGCCCGCGGCGCCCCTTCCCCTCCGGCGGCCGCCTGGGCCGCCAGCAGGATCAAGCCGAGCGCAACCATGCCCGGAAGGCGTCCATCTGGCGGTGGAAGTCGTAGTCGGCGCAGCCCAGCGGCGCCTTGAAGAAGGGCGCCGCTGCAGCCAGTGGGCCTTCCTCGCCCCGGTCCTGGGCGAGGAAGGCGATGCGCGCGAGATCCAGGATCAGAGGCGCGGCCAGGGCCGAGTCCGAGCCGTGCCAGGTGAACTGCAGCTGCATGCGCACGCCCAGGAAGCCCTCGAAGTGGATGAAGTCCCAGGCGGTCTTCCAGTCGTGGAGGCTGGGGACGAAGTCGATGCCGACCCGGGTGTGTACACGCTCGTCGCCGAGGATGGCGGCCACCACCGCGTCCTTGTTCTCCTTCTTGCCGCGGGCCCGGGTCGGGTCCACGAGCGAGGCACCGTCGCGGTTGCCGAGAAGGTTGTAGCCCTCCCAGGAGAGAACCGACAGATGGCGGTCGCGGAACAGCGGGGCCAGGGCGCTCTTCAGGAGGGTCTCGCCGGTCTTGCCGTCGTTGCCGAGGACCGGAAGACCCTGGCGCCGGGCGTAGCCGGCGACGGCGGGCACCGCCCCGCCGGGAGCGGGCGTGAAGTTCACGAAGGGCAGGCCCTCGGCCAGGGAGGCCACCGCGTAGAGGATGGAGCGGCTGATCTCCATGGGCGCCTTCTCGAGAAGCGCCAGGGGATCGGCCTCGGGATCCTGCCACTCCTCGGGGAGCTCGCGGACGCGCTCGGTGGTGGCGAGGTCCACGACCACCGCCCGGTGCAGGCCCTCCTCCTTGCGCCATTCCCGAAGATCCTGGCGCAGGGCCTCCACCGCCTCCCGCGGCGGCAGCAGCAGGCGCTCCCGGGCCGCGGGATCGCAGAGCTCGGAATCCTCGGGCTCGGCGATGCCGGGGGCAAGCCGCATCTCCAGGCGGTCGCGCAGATCGCCGCAGAGATCCACGAGATCCTGGGGCAGGACGCCGACGCGCGCCAGTTCGGCGGCGCTGCGGTGGCTGCTGCCGGTGATGTCCCAGCCGACCACGCGCAGCCCGCCCAGGTCCAGCCACGGCAGGTCCCGGAATTCCGGGGACTCGGTCACCAGACCGACCGGCGGAACCCCGCTGCGGAGGGCTTCCAGACCGTGGAGGACGGTCGTGGCGACGGCGCCGCGGACGCCGACGAGGATCAGGCCGGTTCGGCGGGGATCGGAACTCACGAAGGGTCGGAGGCAGGGTCAGTCCCCGCGGAGGTAGCGGTCGAGAGCAGCCCGCAGGCGCCCCGCATCCCGGGGTCCCCGGACGGCGCCGGTTGCGCCGGCGGGCGGCGGCTGGAGGCGGACGGGGACCGGCCTCCAGGACCTGGACCCGGCGCCGGGGCCGGAGTCCTCCGGTCCGGTTCCGCCGGGAGCCGGTCCATTGTCGGCCCCGCGCACGGCCTCCGCCAGGGCCGGTTCCGAGCCCGGCGCGCCTGTTCCCGGGCCGGTCCCGGCGGCTCCCTGCAGGCCGGACGCGCCGCCGGCCGCCGCAGCCGGAAGGGACGGCTTGAGAAGCTCGCCGCTCCGCGACCAGGCGGCGAGGAAGACCGACAGGAGGGCAGCGGCGGTGAGGCCGCGCACCGTCTCGTTGCGCCGGAAGCGGACGCGCCGGCCCGCAGCGCGCCGGCGCAGGGAAGACGCGAGTCCGGGAGCCGCCGCCGGCCCCGGAGCGAGGGCCGCCCGCACCAGGGCATCGGGGTCGCTTCGGGCTTCGATCTCCCGGACCGGCGGTGCCCAGGGCGGGCGATGGGCCAGGCTGGCGAGCGCCCCCAGCAGGGCGCCGAGGACCGCCGCCTCCCGGAAGGCGGAGCCCTCCATCCAGGCCAGGGCCCCGAGGAGGGAGGCGCCGGCGGCCGCCCCCAGGACCGCGCCGCCTCCACGCAGGAGCACGAGCCGCATGCGCAGCGAAGTCTCCAGGGAGGCGGGGCGGGTCCTCATCGCTCGGCAGGAGCGGGCGGCTCCAGAAGCGGCGGGCGCCGCTCCAGGCGCTCGCGGCTGAAGAGGAGCCGCACCCCGGTTCCGAGGGGCGGCAGGAGGTAGAGGTTCGGGTACCAGATGTACTGGTTGTCGGCGTCGGGGTCGGCGCCGGTCAGGAGGTGGTTCGGCGGGTCGAAGTAGACCAGGCTGACCAGATTGCCCGTGGCCTCGGCAGCGAAGAGCTCCTCGGCATCGGGGTGCGGCCGCAGGAAACGCGACCCCAGGTACACCCAGCGCCCGCGCTGGTAGGTGCGCTCGCGGCGGATGTTCAGGACCAGGTC
>JALUUN010000061.1 GCA_027021325.1 Planctomycetota bacterium | reverse complement strand
CACGGCGAACCCGGTGCAGGTGGAGCAGCGGATCGGCGAACTCATGGAGGCCTTCCCGGAAACCGAGTTCCTGGCCCACTTCCACGACACGCGCGGGACCGGGGTCGTGAACAGCTATGTGGCCGCCTGCCTGGGGGTGCGCTGGATCGACGGGTCCCTGGGGGCCATCGGTGGTCAGCCCGCAAGCGGCGCCGCCCTCTACCACGTCGGCTTCAAGGGCAACACCTGCAGCGAGGACCTGATCGCCATGCTCGACGAATGCGGCGTCGAGACCGGGATCGACGTGGACCGCCTCCTGGAACTGGGCCGCCGGGCGGAGGAGGTGGTCGGCTTCCCGATGCGCTCCAACGTCATCCGGGCGGGCCGGGTCCCCCACGAGCCCAGCGACCCGGAGAAAGCGCCCGGCGTGCGCCAGGGAGAAGCGCCGCCGCAGCCCCTGATCTGAGGACCGGGTGCGCATCCTGGTCGTCTACCGGGGGCTTCCCTGGCCGATCTGGGAGGGCTACCACCTGCGGATCCTGCATCTCTTCCGCAGGCTCCGGGAGCGGCACGCGGTCCATCTCCTGTCCCTGCTCCACGAGGAAGGGCAGGACCGGCACCTCCCGGAACTGGAGGCTGAGGGGCTCTTCGCTTCCATCCAGACCTTTCGCCTGCCGCCGCGCAGCCGGTGCCGGCAGCTCCTGGACAATCTCCGGGGCGGCGGGGCGGAGAGCTTCCGCGCCCAGTGGCCGGGCTTCCGCTCGCGCCTCCAGGAGGCGGCGCAGGAGACCGTCGAGCGCACGGGAGCCGGGGTCGCCTACGTCTTCGATCCCTGGGCCGACCTCTGGTGGGGGGCGGTGAAGCCGCTGCCGACGCTCCTGGACGTCTGCGACTGCCGGACCCTCTACTACGAGCGGAAGCTCGAGCGCGGTGGGCTCGGCCCTCGGGAGCGCCTGCGCACGCGCCAGCTCCGCGCTCGATTCCGGCGCATCGAGACGACTCTGCTCGGGGAGTACCCTCTGGCGACCGTGGTCTCCCCGGCCGACCGCGAGGCCCTGCTGCGTCTGCGGCCCGGGTGCCGGGTCGAGGTCGTCCCCAACGGCGTGGACCTGGAGATGTTCGCGCCCCTTCCGGAGACCCCGGAAGAGCCCGGCCATCTGGTGATGTTCGGGAACATGGACTTCGAACCGAACGTGGATGCGGCAGTACGCTTCGCTCGCGAGATGCTGCCGCGGGTACGCGAACGCCATCCGGAGGCGCGCTTCACGGTCCTCGGCTCGAATCCGCTGCCGGAGGTCCGCGCCCTGGAGGAGATTCCCGGCGTCGCGGTCACGGGCCTGGTGCCCGAGCTCCGGCCCTGGTTGCAGCGGGCGGTGATGCTGGCCGCGCCCATGCGCCTGGGGGCGGGCCTGAAGAACAAGGTCCTCGAGGCCCTGGCCATGGAGAAGGCGGTCGTGACCTCACCCTCGGCGGTGGAGGCCCTGCACCCGGAGGTGGCGCGCCACGTGGTCCTGGCGGACCCCGAGGACCCGGCGGCCTTTGCGGCGGCGGTCTCGGCGGTCCTCGACGACGAGGCGGAGCGCCGCCGTCGCGCCCGCGCGGGGCGGCAGGCGGTGGCGCAGCACCACTCCTGGGAGGCGGCGGCGCGGCGCTACGAGGAACTCCTGGCCGGACTCGCCGGGGCTCAGTAGTCCCAGGCCAGCTGCAGGCCGAAGACCGTTCCGTTGACGCTGGAGACCCCGCCGGGGTCGCCGTCGGCGTCGAGGAGGGTGTAGGCGCCGAAGAGGCCCAGGCTCCAGCCAGGCTGGAACTCCCAGCGCAGGCCGGCGGCCAGCTCCCCGTAGAGGGAGAGCTCGTAGTCGGTGCCGAGACCGTCGTCCTGGTTCCAGGCGGCGCCGAGGCCGGGGCCGGCCCAGGCCGAGACCGCGGGCTGGAGTTCCCAGAACCAGCGCGGCGAGACGCGCACGACGTCGCTCTGGAGACTCCGGCCGGGGGCCAGGCGGTCGTCACGACGCAGCCAGGCCACCTGCAGGTGGGCGTTGTCGGCGATCCGAGGGCCCTCCCAGGCGACTTCGAAGCCGCGCAGCTCGGGCGAGGAGCCGGCGGCGGCCGCCGGGCCGCTGGCGTCGCCGCCCGCGTCCAGCAACAGGCCGCCCAGGGCGACGGCCCCCTCGGGGGCCGGGGTCCCGGCGCAGGCCGCCAGGAGCAGGGAAGGCAGGAGGAGAAGGGGGCGCACGCCTCAGAAGTCCAGATAGATGCCGGCGGCGACGCCGAAGCCTGTCAGATCGGCGTTGCCGGCGGTCGAGTCGGCTGGCAGGAGGCTCCAGTTCAGGCTGGCGCTCAGGCCCCAGCTCTCGTCCAGGGCCCAGACGAGGCCGGTCTCGGCCTCCCAGGCGAAGCCCTCGTCGAAGGAGGCGTTCGTGGAGTCGGACTGGGACAGGACGTAGCCGATCCCCGGGGCCACGTACCAGCGGGCGCGATCCAGGAGCTCGTAGTAGAAGCGGACCTGGAGAAGCAGGAGGTCGGTCTCGATGGTGCTGCGGCTGACATCGCCCTGGTCCTCGCGCAGGACGTAGGACAGGGCGAGGTTGGCATTGCCGCCGAAGGGCAGGAACTCGTAGGTCCCGCGCCAGGCCGTGACCTCGGAGTCCTCGGCGGCGCCGGAGCGGTCGATCTCGGTGCTGAAGCCGGTGAAACGGTAGTCCACCGTGAAGCGGTTGTCCGGCGGCATCGCCGTGGTGCAGGCGGCCGCGGAGAGGAGAAGGGCCAGGATCGGGAGGGTCCGCATGGGGGGCTCGGGTTCGGAGGGCCCGAGCGTAGCAGCGGCCCGGCTCCGGGGGGAGGCCGGGCCGCTGCGATACCGGACCCGGCCCGCTACTGGATGTCCAGGGTGAGGGGGTTGCTGTCGAAGATCTCGCCGCCGGCGTCGGCGCGGATCTCCAGGTAGGCCGTGCGGCCGGCCCCCGCGGCCGGGATCGGCGGCGAGGTCCAGGTGGCGGCGCCCTGGGCGTCGGTGACCCCGGTCCCGGCGGTCCGCGAGGGGCTGCCCAGGTCGAAGGGATGCCCGTCGATCAGGGAACCTGTGAGGGAGAAGGCGTAGAGGACGGTGTAGGGGGCGTTCGGCGGGGCGCTGGCAATGTCCAGAGTGACCGTGCCGCCGGCCTGGGCGGTGGAGGGGCCGGTCAGCTGGATGGAGTCGGTGACGACGTCACCCTGGATGCCGACCACGGAGACGTCGTCGAGGGCCCAGCCGCCCATTTCCTTCACCAGGTCCGACTTCAGCTCGAAGCGGATCACTACCGAGGGGTTGCCGTCGGCGATCGAGGAGATGTCCACGGTCTGCTGGCGCCAGTAGGCGTCCAGGATGTCGAAACTGTCTCCCGAAGGGACGTTCACTCTCGGATTCTCCCAGACCAGGGTGTCATTCACGAGGATCCGCGCAAAGTCGTAGTCGGCGCCTTCCACGGTCAGCCAGCGCATGAACTTCAGGGTCGTGTGGGTCGAGGCGGAGCAATCGATGGGCGGCGACTGCAGCCAGTTCTCGACGTTCGCCGAGTAGGCACCGTCGGAGCTGCCGTTCCCGAGGTCGTTGGCCCAGACCTTGCTGCCGCTGAAGGCGGCGTCGGGGTCGTACCAGACCACACCCTCGTGGCGGGAGGTGCTGCCGCTGCGGCCGGCTGGGGTCCCGCGCTCCCAGTCGTCCTCGCCACTCACCATGCCGTGGGTCCAGCCGTTGTCCGTCGGACCCTCGAAGTCGTCGAAGAAGACCTGCACCTGGGTCCCGACGATGAAGGAGTGCAGGCTCTCTCCGGGCAGGGTCGAGACCGGCTCCCAGACGCGGTCGCCGAGTTCATTCTCGGCCACCAGGTAGTACTCGACGATGGCCGGGGACGGGACGCCGGGGATGCTGCCCGTCCATTCGTCCGGGTTGCCGCTCGGAGCCAGGGGCGCGAGCTGCCAGCTGCCCTGGTCCACCCGGTACCAGGCTTCGGCCGAGGTCACTGCGGCTCCGTTCAGGGATGTGACCGTGGCGGTCAGGGGGTAGGGGCCGGTCTCGTCGGTGGTGTCGGCCAGGGGCGTGTGGCCGATGCTCATGGCCTGGCCGTCGATCTGGAGGATGTGCAGCCCTTCGGCCATGTCCGAGGCGTAGACCACGCCGCTCGGAGCGAAGGGATAGATGCCCCAGCAGCCCTCGTAGCCCGAACCGGCCTCGAAACTCGAGGTGTCGTATCCGGCGACGAAACGGATGTCG
>JALUUN010000060.1 GCA_027021325.1 Planctomycetota bacterium | reverse complement strand
GTCTTCTTTGGCGCCGCCGGCGGGATGTACGGCTGGTTCGACCCGGACCTCCCGCCCGCCAACGTCACCGGCCGCACGGGTCTGGTCCGGATGCCGCTGATGAACGCCCAGACCGGAGAGACCCTGGTCAATAACATCCGCTTCTTCGGCATGAGCCCGACCTTCAGCGCCCTGGCAGGGTCTCCGGACCAGGTGCTCTACTTCACCGGCTGGGCCGGCAACGTCTGGCGAAGCCTGGACGCGGGACTGACCTACGAAGAGGTCAACGCCGCGGCCCAGGGCGTCGAACTCGGGGAGTTCTTCGACATCGTGGTGGCACCCGGCTTCAACCCGGTCCCGCCGCACAGCGACATCTACGGGATCTCCTTCGGCGCCGTGTACCGCCTCCAGGACGACGTCTGGCAGCTCCTGCTCTCGGGCTCTGGCACCCTCAACGACCTGGAGCTGCACCCGGACTTCAACACCAACGGCAACCGGACGATGTGGATCGCCCTGGACCAGGGCGGCCGCATCTTGGAGCTGGACGACCAGCCCGGCGGGCTCGTGGTCTCCGATCTGGCGGGGGGCGGCCTGCCCGAGGCCACCCGGGTGACGGCCCTGGACGCCCGGCGCGACCTCCAGGGCGAGCTCTGGCTCTACGCCGCGACCTTCAGCCGCGGCATCTTCAGGAAGAACCTGGACCAGGGCGGGGCCTGGGAGGCTCTGCCCATGGACGGGATGCCCTCCCTGTGGATCCAGAGCATGGAGCTCGCCGCCGACTGGGAGATCAGCGGCCGCGTTCTCGCCGGCACCAGCCGCGGCGCCTGGATCCTGGACGAGACGGCCGCGACTCCCGCCTGGACGCCGGTCTTCGACTTCACCTTCGTGGACGACTTCGTCCCCCAGGCGGTGACCTGGAGCGGCCCCGCCGACCCGAATCCGGCCGATCCCTCTCAGCCCTGGCCCTGGCTGGGCGTTCCGGGCGGGCGCTTCCCGGAAGGGAGCATCGGCGAGGAGGGAGCGACCTACACGAAATGGGACGGTGCGCGGCTCCAGGCCGACGGCCTCGCCCGGCGCGTCGAGATCCGCACCGCCAGCGGACCTGGCACCGCCACGGTGGACCTCAGCCTGACGGATCTGGAGACCGGGGCCGTCCTGAGCGCCACCACCGTGGATCTGGGCGCCCTGAGCCAGGCCGCCGAGGAGACCTTCCTGCAGCTGGATCCGGGCCTCTCCGAGCCCCGGCCGGTGCGTCTGGAGGTGGAGGTCCGGGCCGATCCCGGGGAGGTCTTCGCCTGGGACTGGCTCCGCTTCCAGCGCTGAAGCGGGGGGCGGCCCTTGACCCGGCGGGGCAAGGAATCTATCCTGTTTGCGAACTTGTCGCAATCCCAGCCCCTGGCCCCGCCATGCGAAAGACCTTCCTCCTTCTCCTTCCCGCCGCCCTCCTCGCCGCGGCCGCCGCCTCCCCGCCGCCCCAGGACAGCGCCGACTCCGCCCGCCCCGGGACCTGGCCCCTGGAAGAGATCCGGGCCTGGCTGGAGACCCCCGGCATCCACGATCCCTTCCTGCCGGAGAGTCCCCTCGGTCTGCCCGAGGACCTCTCCGAGTTCATTCCCGCCGACAACCCTCTGACTCGCGCCAGGGTCCGTCTCGGGGAGCAGCTCTACTTCGACAAGCGTTTGAGCCGGGACGGCACGGTCTCCTGCGCCACCTGCCACGATCCGGCCCGGGGCTGGACGGACAACGCCCCGGTCTCCACCGGCATCGACGGGCAGAAGGGCCTGCGCAGCGCCCCCTCGGTCCTGAACCGGCTCCTCGGCAAGACGCAGTTCTGGGACGGAAGGGCAGCGAGCCTGGAAGAGCAGGCCCTCGGCCCCATCGGCAACCCCATCGAGATGGGCTTCAGCCCCGAGGAGGCGGCGGAACGCCTGAACGCCATCGAAGGCTACCGCCTCCAGTTCGAGGCGGTCTTCGGCGGACCCGCCACTCCCGAGCGCATCGCCCAGGCCATCGCCGCCTTCGAGCGGACGATCCTCGCCGGCGCCAGCAAGAACGACTACTACGAGCGCGCCCTGCCCTGGTTCGAGTGGGATCCCGAGGAGGAGGAGGACGAAGAGTGGGTCGAGATCGGCCTGCGCATCCTCGAGGAAGAGCGCCAGAACCGCATGAGCGAGGCCGCCCGGCGCGGACGCGAACTGTTTTTCGGAAAAGCCCAATGCAGCACCTGCCACTTCGGCCCGGACCTCACCGACGAGCAGTTCCACAACCTCGGCATCGGCCTGGACCGGCCCGACGCCGCCGGACGGGCGGCAGTCACGGGCAAGGACGAGGACTGGGGCAAGTTCAAGACTCCGGGTCTGCGCAACATCGCCCTGACCGCGCCCTACATGCACGACGGAAGCCTCGCCACTCTGGAGGAGGTCGTCGAGCACTACAACAAGGGCGGCACCCCGAACCGGAACCTCTCGGGCAACATCTTTCCCCTGAAGCTCACGAAGGAAGAGGTCCGGGATCTCGTGACCTTCCTGGAAGAAGGACTGAGCGGCGAGCGGCCGCCGGTGCGGACCCCGCGCCTGCCCTGAGGCAGGCCCCTCCTCAGGAGCAAGGAGGCCCGGGCGCCGGCCCGGGCCTCTTTGCAGCTTCCTGACGGTGGCCGCCTGCCGGGGTGACGGGACAGGAATTCCGGGCGCTGCCGGTGACCGCTGACGCAGAGGGAGCCGCCTGGGGGCTTGTCACAGCCCGCCCCCGGAGGGCAGGATCCCCTTGCCTCCGAGGTTCCTTCAGCCCCCCTGGACCATGCACACCCGCCATACAGCGTTCCTGGGTGTCGGTCTGCTCCTCGGCCTCGCGGCGGCCTCCCCGATTCCGGGGGAGACCGGCGTGATCGGCCGGCCCTCTGACTCCCAGAGGGAGACCGCTCCCCCTTCCTCCACCCCCCGCCCCCGTCTGCCCCTGGCCGGCGCCGAGGGTGTGGTCTTCGTCAGCCGTCCGATTCCCGACAACGGCAGCCGCTTCTGGCCCGAGACCGGGGCCATGCCCGGGGCGGCGGGCCACTGGGGGCGCTTCCTGATCACTCCAGGAAGCCGCCTCCTGGCGCGCACCGCCGACGGCGTCGTCCAGGTCCTCATCGACGGCACGAATCCCACGCCGGAGACCCTCAATCTGGTGGACGTCAACGCTCCCGACGTCTCCTGGAACGGACGCAAGATCGTCTTCGCCGGCGTCACCCTGGAGTCCCTGGACGCCGACCGAGGACCCGGTGCCGATCCGGGCGCCTGGCGCATCTTCAAGATGAACCTGGATGGGACCGGTCTCGAGCAGTTGACCTTCACGGACCTGGACACTTCCTCGTACGCCAGCATCTTCCTGCCCGACCTCGCCCGCGACTTCGAGAACTACGACGACACGGACCCGGTGTGGCTGCCCGACGGGCGGATCTGCTTTGCGAGCACCCGCTACCCGATGTACGGCGAGTACAACCAGGCCCGGACCACCCAGCTCTTCGTCATGAACGCCGACGGATCCGGGATGCACCGGATCACTTCGGAGAAGGGCGGGGCCGAGCGCCCGGTGGTGGATCCGGTGACCGGGAAGATCGTCTTCAGCCGCTGGATGCGCAACGCCCACCTGCCGGCGGCGAGTTGCGCCGACGTCCCCTCCGGGATCGGCTGGGCCCAGAAGGACTGCCTGACCCACGAAGAGGACCGGCGCCAGCCGGACCTGGCCGCCAACATCGAACACAATTTCTGGGCCGCCGCCAGCATCCGTCCGGACGGGACGGAGCTCCAGGCCTGGACCGTGGATCGCCGGACGGATACCGACAACCAGTTCGCCGGCGGCAGATTCCTGTACGAAGGGGAGTTCTTCGGGGATCTCCTGGGAACCTTCATCCCTCTGCCGAGCCTGACGGAGCAGGCCGGTTTCGGTGGCGTCGCCCTGTACCACCGGGGCGCGGCCGCACGGGAGCCGCTTCTCGGCGTGAACCGGGTGACCCAGTTCCTCTTGCGCCAGGACGTGCCAGGAGTCTATGCGGGACCCTACGCCGCGGCCGGTTGCGATGCCCTCGGCAAGTGGATCGTCCCGTACACGCTGAACCCCGCCTCCTACGACGCCCAGTACCCCTATGTGGGCCAGGACTACGACCTGGTCGAGGTGGACCCGGCCACCCGCGAGATCACCGGCGTCTTCTTCGCCAGCCCGGGCACCGCCGAACTCCGGCCCTGCCGCCTCGGGCCGCGGCCGCGGCCGCCGGTCCTGGAGGACACGGTGACGCAGACCGCCAGCATGCTCCCGCCGCCCGACGGCGGCCCCTACGACGGGGACGGGACCTTCGTCTTCGACGCTCTCAACGTCTACTTCAACGCCGAGGTGGACGTGCCGATCCTCTCGGCACCCCAGGTCGGCAGCGCCGCCTTCCTGAGAAGCTTCGTGAAGCCGCAGCGGTCCAACTGCATGGGACTGGCCTACTGCGACTATCCTGAGCTCGTGGCCGAGGTGCCGGTAGCCGCCGACGGCAGCGCCCGCATCGACGCCGTACCGGCGGACCTTCCCCTCTTCGAGGATCTGCGAGGCACGAACGGCGGCGTGCCTCTGACCGGGGGTCTCCAGGGCCGCGTCAGCGGCGGCCAGGGGGCGGCCATCGTCGTCACCCACAACTACGGGCGGCCGGGGACGACCGTCCAGTGCGTGGGCTGCCACGCCGGCCACTCTCTGATCCCCGTGCCGGAGGATCTGCAGGACGCACGCTGGACCAACCTGGCACCCGGCGCCCTGCCGCGCGCCAGCTCATCCGCGGAGCCCAAGGGCCCGATGTTCGCCATCGACCGGGTTGCCCGGAACGGGGAGACCGCCAACGGCTGGCGTACGCCGGCCGGACAGACAACGGGGCAGTGGATCAGCCTGGAGTTCCCGGTGGACATCGCCGTGCGCACGGTGCGCCTGTGGAACCTTCGCCAGGGCGGCCCCCAGAACGTCACGGTCCAGGTCCACGCCGCAACGGTGATCCTCTACGCCGACGCGGCGGGGACCGTCGAGGCCGCTCGCGCCTCCGTCACTGCGGATCTCTCCGAGACCGGTACCGACATCGCCTTCCCCGGCGTCCGCTGCCGGCTGGTGCGGGTGGAGATCGACGACGTCAGCGGCCGCTTCGACGGCGACCGCGTCGCGGGCCTGGCCGAGATCGAAGTGATCGGCCAGGGCCTGCAGATCCAATGACAGGCCGGCGCCGGCCGGGTTTCCTCCGTCCCGGCTTCCCTGGGCGCGCCGCCGGGCCGGGGCCGCTGCGGCGGCCCCGGCTCTTCTCCTGAGGCTCCCGGGCAGAATGGAGGGCGTGGACGGCCGCCTCCTGCCCGCCGGTCTGCGTCTGGGTACCAGCTCCTGGATCTACCCCGGGTGGAAGGGCTCCATCTACCGGAACTGGTACCGGACGGAGCAGGACTTCCAGCGCCACTGCCTCGAGGAGTACGCGCGCTGGCCCTGGTTTCGCGCCGTCGGGGTGGACGCCACCCACTACCGCCCGCCGCGCCGCCCCGAACTGCAACGCCTGGCCTCCCAGGTCCCGGAGGACTTCCGTTGGGTCTGCAAGGCGGGGCAGCGCGTCACCCTGCCCCGCTTTCCCCGGCAGAGGCGCTTCGGATCGCGGAGCGGGCTCCCGAATCCGGAGTTCCTGCGCCCGGAGCCGATCCTCGGGGAGGTCCTGCCGGCCTTCGAGGACGCCGAGGTTCGGCAACGGACCGGCCCCTTTGTCCTGCAATTCCCCCGCCTCGGCCAGGACATCCCCTTCCGCGAGTTCCTGGCCGGTGTGGACCGGCTGCTCCGCGCCCTGCCCCGGGAGTTCGAATGGGCCGTGGAGATCCGCAACGCCTCCTTCCTGCAGCCGGCCTGGTTCGACCTCTTGAACCGGCACGGGGCCACCCACGTCTTCAATCACTGGACCTCGATGCCGCGGCTCCTGGACCAGATGCGGGCCGCGGCCCGGGCGGGCGGACTGGAGGCACCCTTCTACCTCGCCCGACTGCTCACGCCCCGGGGGCTCCGTTACCAGGCGGCCGTGGAGCGCTTCCAGCCCTACACGCATGTCCAGGAGCCCGTTCCCGAGATGCGGGAGGACGCGGTCCGCATCCTCCGCCGCGCCGTCCGCCGCGGAGCTCGGGCCCTGATCCTCGCCAACAACCGCGCCGAGGGCCACGCTCCTGGGACCGTGGAGGCCATCGGCCGCGCCTTCCTGGCCGCGGAGCCATCCCCGGCAGTGGCCGAGGAGCTGCGAGAAGGCGAATCCCCGGCAGAGGAGTGACCGGGCCCGTCTCCCTGGCATACTCGAGGCATGGCCTTCGGCTCCGGAAGCGCCCGGGCCCCCCTCCTGAGCCTGGCGGGGGCCGCCCTCCTGGCCGGATCCCTTCTCTGGCTCGCCGGAACGGCCGTCTCCGAGCCCGGCGACGGAGGATCCGGCGCCGGCGGGGAGACCGGGGACCGCCCGCCTGAGGCCGCGGCCCTCGCCGGCCCGGTCGAGAAGGCGGAGGACGGACCCGCCCGGCCCCGGCGGGCGCCGGCCGGCGAGGCCGCCGAAGGCGCCCTGCTCGTGACCGTGCACGCCTCGCCGGCCTGGCGGGCCGGGGAGAGTGTCCGCCTCGAACTGGCGCAGCTGCCCGGTCTCCCCGAAGGAGGCTGGCGCGATGTCCACGACGTCGCCGGCCGCGCCGCGGAACGCACGGCCCGCGCCCGGATCGGGGAGGCGGTCCGCATCGAAGGCCTGGCCCCGGGCGGCTGGGAGCTCCGCGCCTGGCAGCCCGGGGACTCCGGCCTCGTCACCGAGCGCCGGCCCGTGGAGGTCCCCGCCGGCGGGCTCGCCGAGGCCGTCCTCCTGGCGCAGACGACCGGGATCCAAGGGACCGTCCGCAGCGCCTGGGGAGAGCCGCTGGCCGGAGTGCCCGTGACCCTCCTCGCCGGGGCCCCGGTTCCTCCGGAGGTCCGCCGAGTGGCAGTCACCGGAAAGGACGGCAGCTTCCGCTTCGGCGAAGCCGTGTGGCCCGGAAGGCTCGCGCTGAAGGCGGCCTCCATCGAGGGTTGGCTTGGAACCGGAAGCGGAGAGTTCGAACTGGTCCTGGGCGAGGTCCGGGAGGTGCATCTGGTCATGAAGCGGGCCCACCTCGTGACCGGGACCGTCCTCGGCGCCGACGGCGCGCCCGCCGCCGGGGCCGTGGTCTTCCTGCGCTCGGCGACCCAGGATCTCCAGACCGAAGCCGGCGCCGACGGAAGCTTCGCCTTCGACGGTGTCGAGTCTGCCGCTCCTCTGGACCTCTACGCCCGGACCGGCGGCCTTCAGGGCCATGACGACAGCGCCCGCTGGACCGGCAGCCTGCGGGAAGAGGATCCCCGGCTGGAGGTCCTCCTGTCCCTGGCGCCGAGCTTCCAGGTGGCGGGGAGGCTGCGGAGCAGCAATCCGGAGCTCGTCCTGGGAGGACGTGAGGTGGCCCTCGTTTCCCTGGACCCTGCCCGCGTCCGCCGCGTGGGCAGGTCCCGGGCGGACGGTTTCTTCGAGGTGAAGGGGCTCTACGCCGGCACCTACGAAGCGATCGTGGACGGGATTCCCGTGACCGGTGCGGTCGTGCGCGCCAACACCCGCGGCCGCAGCGTCACCGTCGGAGCGGACCGGCCGGCTCCCTTCCTGGATCTCGACCTGGGACCGGCCTGGAGGCGCAGATACGCGGATCGCGCCGCCGAGCAAGGATCTCAGCTGCCGGCACACAAGGACGGCGGCGGCTAACGGCCGATCACCGAGCCCCCTTCGCCGGCCAGGATCTCCACTTCGGACCAGCCACAGCGGCCGGGGTGGACACGGCCGGGTTCACGCTCCAGGATCCGGATGCGCAGACTCCGGATCGGTGCCCGCGAGTCCAGGGGAATGCGGACCGGCGCGAGGGGATCCTCGGGGCAGGGGAAGCTCCTCTCCTCGCCCCCGTTCAGGGAGAGACCGACCCGCAACACCCGGTCGCGGTGGCCGCGGCGGAAGAGCGAGGCGTCGGCCGGCCACAGGACCAGGGTGCCGCCGCGCAGCGGCCGGCGCAGGTCGGCCTGCAGCCACGGGTCGGCGTCCTTCGCCTCGCAGATCCAGGCGGTCCCCTGGCGCTGGTCGAAGGCCCGGCCGGCCGCCGTAGCGCGCCCCTGGCGGCTGGAGGAGCTCGCCTGAACGGGAACGCGCAGGAGGAGGTTCTCCCCTGGAGGCTCCGCCAGCCACTGCGCCTGGAAGGCGGCGGTGTCCGGCGGGACCGTCAAACCCAGGGGCTCGCTCGCCAGGACCCGGCCATCCGCCAGGACCGCCTCGGCCACCAGCAGATGCTCCCCTTCCTCGGTGAGCCGGAGCCGGGCGGGCCAGCGCTGCTGGCCGGCGGGTACTCCCGGATCCGTGGGCACGGCGACGGCCTCCTCGCCATCCAAGCGATAGACGACCCGATCCACGACGGCGTCCCCCAGGGCCGAAGGGTCGAACTCCTGGATCCAGAGAGTCAGGTCGTGGCGGCCCGTCACGCGCAGGCGGAGCGGTGCCCCGGCACCGCTGGTCCAGGCCTCGGCCAAAGCCGGCTCGGGAAGCCCCGAGACCGGCGCCGTCGCCCGTACGAGGAAGAGGATGGCGAAGGCGGTCTTGGCCTCGTCGCCGGCCCAGGTCCCGTCCTCTTTCTGGTCCTGGACCAGAAAGGCCGAACCCTCGCCGTACCAGTCCCAGGGGCCGATGCGCTCCAGCCCGTGCAGAGCCGCGACCCGTTCCACGCCGTACAGGTAGTAGTAGAGGGTGGAAGGGCGCCCGAGGTTGCGGCGCACCGACCAGTGGTACTCCAGCCAGTTGAAGGCCCGATCCCGAGCCTGCTCGGACAACCGCGTCGCCCGCCCGCCGAGGGCGGCTCCGGCGGAGCGGCCGGCGGCGCCGAGGATGCACAGGCCGGCGGCGGTCATGCTGCCGCTCACGGGCGAGCCGGCGCCGCCCGCCCGGTAGCTGAAGCCTCCAAGGGAGCGGCGCGAACTGCCCGTGCCGCCAAGGGCGCCGGAGGGGCCGAACTCCCGGGTGACGGCCTCCGGCTGGTAGTCGTTGCAGGTGCTCTGCACCATGCGGCGCCAGACCTCGGGGTCCACCTCGATGCCGAGGGCGTGGGCGGCCCAGAGGCCGAGGGCGGCGTACTGGGTGTTCGAGAGGTCCGGCGTCCCGCCCGGATAGCCCCAGGTCCCCGGCGGCGACCGCTTCTCCCAGTCGAGAAGGCGCTCGACGATGGCCTCGGCTTCGGCGCGACGCTCCTCGCCGCCGAGGGCGGCCAGAAGGAGCAGCTGGCATCCCGCGGAGTAGGTCCGCTGCGGCAGCTGCCGGGAGAGGAAACGCAGGGCGTTCAGGATCGCCGGGTGGTCCTCGGAGACGCCGGCCTTGAGCAGGGCATAGGCCGCCAGGGCGGTCATGCCGTTGCGATAGTTGGAGGCATGCCCGGACCAGCTGCCGTCGCGATTCTGGCGGAGGAGGAGCGCCTCGACACCGCGGTCCACTGCCCGCCGCACCGCCGCGAGGTGCTCCGGGGTCCGTGGTACTTCCAGGGACGGCGCCGGCACCTCGGGCAGGGTGTCCAGCCCTCTGCGATAGAGACTCCGCGCCTCGTCGCGGCGCAGGGCGCGCGTCCAGACCCGCACCTCCTTGAGCGCTCCCGTGAAGCGGTATTCCTCGTTGGAATCCAGGTAGGCGCCGACCGTCAGCGGGTGGCTCTCGTCGTAGAGAAGCTTTCCTCCGGGAGCCTCGGACTGCGTCTCCAGCTCGCCGTTCACGAAGAGGCGCAGCCGCCGGCCGTCGTAGTCGAAGGCCAGGTGGTACCAGACACCGGGCACGAGGGTGCGTGTGCCGCGCAACCAGGTCATGCGGCCGGTCTCCTCGGTGGCGACGCCGCAAAGGGCGTTGCGCTCGCGCAGCCCGAGCAACCAGCCCCGTTCGTGCGAGCCGGTGTCCTCCACAGCCCCGACGATGCCGTTCCAGGGCAGGGACTCGAAGGGGGCGATCCAGGCGGCAGCCGCCACCTTGCGCCGGGGCAGGTCTTCGGCCGCAGCCTGCTCCAGCACGATCCAAGGTGGAGTCCCGGGCAAGCGCAGGACCGCCGTGGCCTCGCCCTCGCCGAGCCACTCGAAGGGGAGCTGCAGGGGAAGGACCGGCCCGCGGGGCGAGAGGATCCGGTTCGGGTGTTCCGGGTCCGGACGGAACTCCCAGGCGCCGAGGAGGTTCGAATCCTGTGGAGCGGCAAGGACCAGGGCGAGAAGCGCGAAGGCCGGCATCTCAGTAGAAGTCGACCCTCTGGCGGCACTTGCCCAGCCAGTAGAAGTCCAGGACCAGGAGAGCGAGGAGCCCGGCCGCAGCGATCCAGCGGCCCAGGGAGAGCCCCGGGTCCTCGCCGCGGATCAAGGCCTGGAGAACGACCACTTCCAGGAAGACCCAGAGGGGAATGCGGCCCCAGGCCAGGGAATGCAGCCGCAGACGGTCGGCGCGGCGCTGCAGGGTCTCGTTGCCGGTGCGCCGGGCCCAGGCGTTCAGGCCGGTGGTGATCGGGAGGATCTCCGTGATCATGGTCAGGAGGGCGAGGGCGTGGCCGATGCCCAGGACCAGGGAGGCGCCGAAGCCGATCACGCCGAGGCCATGATGGATGATCAGGTCGCGGCGGGGCCGGATCCCGTGAAAGCGTGCGCCCTGGAACATCCACAGGAAGTCCGCGAGGAGGTGTCCCAGGACCACGGCCACGCCCTGGCGCATCCAGTCGTCGGGGGCGTTGCGGTAGAGAAAGGCCCGCGGCCACTCCGGGAAGGCATCCACCAGAGCGGCAAGGCCGAGGGCGGTCAGAGCCACGGCGGCGAGACCGCGGGAGATCTGGAAGGCCCGCGGCCAGTAGGGCTCCACCAGGCTCAGGACCACGGCGTGGACCGCGGTGAAGAGCCCCCATGCAAGAGCGAGAGCGAGGAGGGCGCCGTCGTTCATGAGCGCAAAGCCGAAGAGGAGGGACTCCGGTCGGGGTCCGCCCTTCCCTGCCGGAGTCTAGCCGACCCTGGATGGAGCCCCCGGCGCGCCTTGGTTGAGGGCTGGCCTCCTAGGATGCGCGCGTGCGCCTCTTCGCCCGGCCTTCTCTCCTCGCCCTCATCCTCCCCGGCTTCCTGGCGGCCGCGGCGCGGGCCGCCGCCCAGGAGCCGGCCTGGCTCACGACCTGGAGGAGCCTCCCCGTCGCCGGCTCCGGACTCCAAGCCTTCCAGGGCGACCCCCTCGTGGATCCCGTGGACCGGAGAACGGGCCTCTTCCGCAACGAGGGATCACCCCGGACCCTCATCCTCGACAACGGCCTGATCCGGCGCACCTGGGTCCTGGAGCCGGACGCCGCCTGCATCGCCCTGGATCTCCAGGCCCCCGTGCGTTCCGCCGCCACGGTCCTGCGCGCCGTCCGTCCCGAGGCCGAGTTGCGGGTGAACGGACAGGAGATCCGGGCGGGCGGACTCCTCGGCCAGCCCAACCACGCCTGGTTCGACCCGGCCTGGCTCGCGGAGATGCGTGCCGACCCCGAGGCCATGCGCTTCTCCGGCTTCGAGATCCTCGGCCCTCCCGGCGAACGGCTGCCCTGGCCCCGGGTCCGCCACCACGCCCCCGACGTGGCGTGGCCGCCGCCAGGCCTGCACCTCCGCCTGGACTTCGAGCCGCGGCCGGGCGCGGCTTCCACGCCGCCGGGCCTCCAGCTGGCGGTCCACTACGAGATGTACGACGGCCTGCCGTTGATGGCGAAGTGGCTCGAAGTGCGGAACAAGGGCGGAGAGACCCTGGAGATCGACCACTGGACCGTGGAGATCCTGGCCGTCGTCGAGAGTTCCAATCCGGTGGAAACCCGCGAGGGCGTCCCCCTGCCCGCCCCGGACCTCCTGCACGTCGAGACCGACTACGCTTTCGGTGGCTTCCAGGCGGGCCAGGCCATGCGCCATTCGGTCCACTGGGTGCCGGACCCGGAGTACCTCACCCAGGTCAACTATCTGCGGCGCACGCCCTGCCTCCTGCGGGTCGAACCGGTCCGCGGCCCGGACCGTCTCCTGGAACCCGGCGAGAGGCTGCAGAGCTTCCGCGCCTTCGAACTCGTCCAGGACTCCCGGGAGCGCGAGCGCCGGGGGCTCTGGCAGCGGCGGATGTACCGCGCCCTGGCTCCCTGGGTGACGGAAAACCCACTGATCCTCCATGTCGTCAGCGTGGATCCGGAGGTGGTGCGCCGCGCCATCGACCAGGCGGCGGAGTGCGGCTTCGAAATGCTCAGCCTCAGCTTCGGTTCCGGCCTGAACATGGAGGACGTCTCCCCCGCCAACCTGCGGAGGTTCCGGGAGCTCGCAGACTACGCGCGCGAGCGCGGCATCGAACTCGGGGGCTACTCGCTCCTGAGCAGCCGCCGGATCGGGAACGGGCAGGACGTCGTCCCGCCCCCGGGGGAACGCCCGACCCACGGCTCCTGTCCGGCCCTGACCTCGGAGTGGGGGCAGGACTACTTCCGGCGCCTGCGCACCTTCTTCCGCGAGACCGGATTCCGCCAGTTCACCCACGACGGGAGCTATCCGGGCGACTTCGACCTCACCCCCCGCCCGCCCCTGCAGCGCGGCCTGGAGGACAGCCAGTGGGCGCAGTGGCAGGTCATCACCTCCTTCTACCGGGACCTGCGGGCGGCCGGCGTCTATCTGCGGGTTCCCGACTACTACTTCTTCAACGGCTCCAACGAATGCGGCATGGGCTACCGCGAGACGAACTGGTCCCTGCCGCGGGATCAGCAGGTCCTCCACACCCGTCAGAACATCTACGACGGCACCTGGGAGAAGACGCCGAGCATGGGCTGGATGTTCGTGCCCCTCACCCAGTACCACGGGGGAGGTGCGGCCGCGACCATCGAACCCCTGGACGAGCATCTCGATCACTACCGGCGCATGCTCCAGAGCAATCTGGCCTTCGGTGTGCAGGCCGTCTACCGGGGCCACCGGCTCTACGACACGCCGCGGGTCCGCGACATGGTCCGGGAGCAGGTGGCCTGGTTCAAGGAGCACCGTGACATCCTGGAGAGCGACCTCCTGCACGGCCGCCGCGCCGACGGGCGCAACCTGGATTGGATGCTCCATGTGAACCCGCGCCTGGAGAAGCGCGCCATGCTCGTCGTCTTCAACCCGCAGGCCCGGGTACTGTCCGGCACCCTGGATCTGGACCTGAGCCTCGCCGGCCTGTGGCGGGATGCCCTGCTGGAGGACCCCTCCGGTCCGCTCGGGGCACGCAGCCTGGACTGCGGGCGCCTGCGCCTGCCGGTCCGGGTGCCGGCGCGCGGCATGACCTGGGTCCTGTTCCGGGCGCCGGCCCGGGAAGGGCGAGAAACCTCGCCGTCCGGGGAGGGTTGATCTCCCCGAACCCATGGACGCCTCCCGACGCCTGCTGCGAAGTGCCGCCGTCCTCGGACTCTCGACGGCGCTGACCTGGACCGCCTCCGGCCTGGGAAGCCCGCCCGCTGGCGCTCCGGACCCAGCCCGGCAGCTGGAAGATCGGGCCCGGGAACTGGACCGGCTGGTCGAGGCCGGACTCGAGGAGGCCGGGATGCAGCGCAACCCCGCCCTCGACGACGAGGCCTTTCTGCGCCGGGCCTGGCTCCAGATCGCCGGCCGCATTCCCACCCCGGAGGAAGCCCGGGAGTTTCTCGAGGATCCGAGCCTCGACCGGCGCGCCCGCCTCCTCGACCGCCTCCTCGAGAGTCCCGGCTACCGGAGCCGGATGTTCCACTTCTGGGCGGATCTCCTGCGCGTCCGGGACCGGCTCAGCAGCCGGGTCTCCGGTGAACCCTGGAAGCACTTCCTCCAGGAGGCGATCGCGGAGAATCTCCCCTATGACGAAATGGTCCGCCAGATGCTGACCGCCGGGGGTCCGGCCCACGCCCCCGGCAACGGCGCCACCGGCTACTTCCTGCGCGACCGCGGCATGCAGGTGGAGAACATGGCGATCACGTTGCGTGTGTTCCTCGGCAGCCGGCTGGAGTGCGCTCAATGCCACGACCATCCCTTCGACGACTGGAAACAGCGCCAGTTCTACGAGATGGCCGCCTTCACCGGCGGCCTGAGCTACCGGGCGGACCTGCGCGGGACGGGGCTCGCCGAGACCCTGGCCGAGGTCCGCGACCGCGTTCGCGAGGAGTTCGGACGCAGTGGGCAGCGGGCCTTCGGAATCCTGGCCGACACCCTCACCGCCGGCCTCTCGGGCAGCGGAACCGGCTATGTGCGCCTGCCCGACGACTACGCTTACGACGACGCAAGCCCGGGGCAGTGGATCACAGCGGGCGCCCTTTTCGGCGAGGACGTGGTCCTTCCGGACCAGATCGCCGACGATCAGCGGGTCCGCAGCCGCCGCCGGCGCGACCGGCCCTTCCGGCCGCGGCCGGTCGGAAGCCGTCTCGCCTTCGCCGACTGGATGACCTCGCCGGACAACCCGCTCTTCACCCGGACCATCGTCAACCGGATGTGGAAGCTGGCCTTCGGCCGCGGCCTGATCGAGCCGGTGGACGACCTCAAGCCCGGGGACCTGGGGCCGAACCCCGAGCTTCTGGCCTGGCTGGAACGCCTGATGGTCGAACTCGACTACGACCTCAAGGCCTTCCTTCGGGTCCTCTACAACTCGCGCACCTGGCAGAGCGGGTCGAGCGCCGAGGAGCCTGGCCCTGAGGCGCCCTGGCCCTTCCCCGGACCGGTCCTGAAGCGCATGAGCGCCGAGCAGGTCTGGGACTCCCTGATCACCCTGGTCCGGCCCGATGTGGACGCGACGATCCGGGAGCCCGGAGCGGGCGCCCAGGAGGTCTACCGCCGCTACGAGGAACTGACCTCTCTGGACGCCGAAGGCCTCTTCGAGCGGGTGAGGGAAGCCAGCCTGCGCTTCACCGACCCCGAGGAGTTCCGCCGCCTCCAGCGCGAGCGCGCCCGGTCCGCCCGCCGCGCCCAGGAGGAGACCCGCGCCCGCGCCCGTCCCCTCTACCGCGAACTGGCCCGCGCCCGGCGCCGCGGGAACCGGGAAGCCGAAGAGGAGGTCCTCGCCCGTCTCCGGGAGCTGGGCCTCGGCCCGCCCGAGGAGATCCGGCGGCAGCGGGCCTGGCGGGACCTCGTCCGCGCCAGCGAACTTCCCAGCCCCGCCCCGGCCGGGCACCTCCTCCGCCAGTTCGGCCAGTCGGACCGGGAGCAGGTGGACGGTGCCCGCCACGAGCCCAGTGTTCCCCAGGCCCTGGCCCTCATGAACGGCTTCACCGAGGAACGCATCCTGGGACGCGAGGAATCCGTGCTCTGGTCCACGCTGCAGGCGATCCAGGACCCCGCGGAGAGGGTGCGCACCGCCTTCCTCGCCATCCTCAGCCGCGAGCCCGCGGCCCGGGAACTGCGTCTGTGGGAGAAGGAGCTGGGCCGCGACCTGGAAGCCGGAACCCGCGATCTGGTCTGGGTCCTCCTCAACAGCCACGAGTTCCTCTTCCTTCCCTGACGCCATGAGCCGTAGCGATCCCTTCCATCGGGCGGACGAACCCACCCGCCGCGCCTTCCTGGGCCAGGCCGCCGCGGGCCTTCTGGGCGTCTCCGGCCTCGCGATCTTCGGCCCGGGAGTGACGGCTCGAACGACCTCGGGGGGCACGGCCCGCAACGTCATCTACCTGTACATGGCCGGAGGGATGTCCCACCTGGACACCCTGGACGTGAAGCCCGGCGCCGAGACCCAGGGCGCCACCGAGGCGATCCCGACGCAGGCCGAGGGCGTCCTGATCGGCCACCGCCTGCCGAACCTGGCCCGGCACCTGGACAAGGCCACAGTGATCCGCTCCATGCAGACCACCCAGGGCGCCCACGAACAGGGCCGCTACTATCTGCACACGGGCTACCTGCTCCGCGGAACCATCCAGCACCCGAGCCTCGGCGCCTGGCTGGCGCGCTTCCAGGGCGGAGACAACCCGAGCCTGCCGCCGCATGTGGAGATCGGCGGTACCCGCTACACCGCCCAGGCCGGCTTCCTGGCCAGCCGCTTCGCACCGCTCCCCATCGGCGACCCGACGCGCGGTCTGCAGAGCGCCCGGCCACCGGAGTCCGTGGACGCGTCCACCGTGGCACGCCGCCAGGAGCTCCTCGCGGCCATGAACCAGGAGTTCCTGGAGCGGCGGCCCTCGCGCCGGGTGCGGGCGGCAGCGGAGATGTACGACCAGGCCGTGGAACTCATGCGCTCCGAGGATCTCGCAGCCTTCGACCTGGGCCTCGAGGACGAGCGCATCCGCGAGGCCTACGGCTCCGAGGCCTTCGGTCAGGGCTGCCTCCTGGCGCGGCGCCTGGTGGAGCACGGGGTGCGCTTCGTTGAAGTGGTCCTGGGCGGCTGGGACACCCACGTCGAGAACTTCGAGGCTCTGGACGAGCGCTGTCCGATCCTCGATCAGGCCCTTTCGACCCTCCTCGCGGATCTCGACGCCCGCGGCCTCCTGGAGGAGACCCTCGTGGTCCTGGCCACGGAGTTCGGGCGCACGCCGCGTATCAACCAGAACAATGGGCGCGACCACTACCCCCAGGCCTTCAGCTGCCTCCTGGCCGGCGGCGGCATCGCCGGGGGCCGCGCCTACGGCGCCACCGACCCGACCGGAAGCGAGATCCTGGACTCTCCGGTCTCCATTCCCGACTTCAACGCCACCATCGCCTGGGCGCTCGGCCTGCCCCTGGAGGAGCAGGTCTTCAGCGAGAGCGGCCGGCCCTTCACCGTGGCCGGCAAGGGCCGGCCGGTCCTCGACCTCTTCGCCTGATGTCCCCCCTCCTCTTCCTCCTCCTGGCTCCCCAGGGTCCTTCCTTCGAGCAGGAGGTCCTCCCGGTCCTCCAGGAGCACTGCTTCCGCTGCCACGCCTCGCCGGAGAACGGCGGCCCGGCGCAGCCCAAGGGCCGCCTGCGCCTGGACAGCCCGGAACAGATCCGCCGGGGCGCCGGGGGCGAGGCCGTGGTGGCCGGCTACCCCGAGGAGAGTGTCCTCTGGGAGCTCGTCTCCCTGGCCGAGGAGGACCCGGACCGGATGCCTCCGGACCGGCCGCGCCTCGCCGGGGAGGATCTGGAGACGATCCGGGCCTGGATCGAGGCCGGCGCGGACTTCGGGGGCTGGACCGGCTCCCGGGGCGAAGCCGGGGAGGAAGAGCCGAGGCCGCCGGCGCGGACGCCGGACCGCATCCAGGAACTCCAGGCCCTGGCGGAAGGGCTGCCGCCGCTGACGGAAGCCCAGGCGGAGAAGCTTCGCAGCGTCGGTTTCCTGGTCTCTCCGGTCGTTCCCGGAACGGGCCTCCTGCGGCTGACCTGCTACGGCCGCGAGAAGACCGTGAACGACGACGCCCTCCGGGCTCTGCGGCCCTTCGCCCCGCAGATCGCCGTCCTGCACCTCGGCGGCACCCGGGTGACCGACGGGATCTGGCCGGAACTGGCCCGCTTCGAACGCCTGGTCCACCTCGACCTGCACCAGACCCAGGTCCAGGGGGAGGGCTTGCAGGTCCTGCAGGGTCTGTCGCACCTGCGCGTCCTGAACCTCTATGGAACGCAGGTCGGCGACCTGGCCGCCGCGTCGCTGGGCGGATTGACGAGCCTGCGGAGCCTGTACCTCTGGGATTGCCCCTTGAAGGAAGAGTCCATCGAGGCGCTGCGCAAACGGCTGCCCGGGACCCGCATCATCCACAGCCTGGAACTCCCCGGGCCCGCCCCGCCGGCGGAGGATCGCCGTTCAGGCCGGTAGGTCCACGGCGTGGGCCAGCAGGTCGCCGAGGTCCACGAACTCCAGGGCCGAAGCGTGGGTCGCGGCGAGGACCACGGGCGGAGCCACGCCTGCCTCGAGGGCCTCCTTCCAGCGGGCGACGCAGAGGCACCAGCGGTCGCCGGGCTCCAGGCCCGGGAAGTCGAGTTCCGGGACCGGGAGTCGGAGTTCGTTGCCCCGGCCGGCCGTGAACTCCAGGAAGTCCGGAGTCATCTCGGCGCAGACGATGTGCAGCCCCAGGTCCTCGCGGCCGGTACGGCAGCAGCCGTCACGCCAGAAGCCTGTGCGCAGGGTGGTGGAGCAGGGCTCGAGGGGCCCGCCGAGGACGTTGCGGCCTCTTCCCATGCCCTCAGCCTATCCGGAAGGACCAGGAGAGGAAGAAGAGAGCGAAA
>JALUUN010000059.1 GCA_027021325.1 Planctomycetota bacterium | reverse complement strand
GGCACCGGCATCGGGGCCGGCGGTGTCGTCGCCGGGAATCCCGATGGCGATGTCCGCCTGCCCGTCCCCGGTCAGATCCCCGGGCCAGCCCAGGGAAAAGCCAAACCGGTCTCCGGCCGCCGCGCCTGGGAGCTGCCCCCAGAAGACACCGGTCCGGCCGTCCCAGAGGTGCACGGCGCCGGACTCGGCGCCAGCGGGGTCGGCATCCGGCGCTCCGGCCATGAGGTCCAGCCAGCCGTCGCCGTTCAGGTCGCCGGCGCCGCTCACAGCCATCCCCAGATGGTCCTCGGCAGCGAGACCGTAGAAGACGTACATCAGGGCGCCAGTGCGTCCGGACCAGACCCGGACGCTTCCCTGCTCGGTGAGGGTATTCGTCTCGTAGGGAGAGCCGGCCATGAAGTCGGCAAAGCCGTCCTGGTCCAGATCCCCCGCCGTGGCCACATCGTGCCCCAGGCGGGCGCCGGCGGTGGCGCCGTCGTAGCGGTAGAGCTGGACGCCGTCGGCGCTCAGGACCAGAACCGCTCCGGCATCCTGGCCGGCGGTGTCGTCGCCGGGAATCCCGATGAGGAGGTCGTTGCGGCCGTCCCCGTCCACGTCCCCCGCTCCGGCGACCGACATCCCGAGGGACTGGCCGGGAGTCCCTCCGAACCAGTCCAGGATGCCGTCCTGGGCCGCGAGGGGGGAAAGGGGAAGGAGAGGAGCCGCCGCCAGGGGCAGCAGACGTCGAAGGGAAGGCATCAGCGACAGGCCGGGGAAAACCGGCGGACCGGACGGCCGCCGGAGGTGGGGGAAACCGCGGGGGATGGTTCCTCGATCCAAGAATAGTCCGAAGAAGCACCCTCCTTCGGCAGGATTCCCCCCGCCGGCGGGGCCGGCCGGGCCGAAAACCCCGGAACACGAACGCCAGCCTTCCGGAAGCTCAGGCTTTCCGGGGCTTTGGGCGGTCGCCCGGCCCTGTCAGCCGCGCTTCAGCCGCAGGTCCGTCAGGGCACGGTCGGTCCAGGAGCTGTTCGGAAACGCCTGACTGAGCCGGCGTACGATGGTGATGGCCTCGCTCCGGCGCTCGGCCTCGCCCATCCGGTCCAGGGCCACGGCGGCGTAGTACAGGCTCCGCGGGACGATGCGGCGGACGTCCCGGTGCAGGGTGGCGACCCGCAGATGGGCCAGGGCGGCCTCGCGGAAAGCCTCCCGGGCCTTCTCGGTGTCCGTCTCCAGGGCCTTGAGGCCGCGCTGGAAGGCGCAGTCGCCCAGACCCGCCCAGGCGGCGGCGCGGGTGCGGTCGTCGGCGTGGCCCGACTCCAGGATGCGGCGGAAGAAGCCCTCGGCCTGCGCGTAGTCGCCGGCCTGGACCATGGCGTTCCCGACCTCGACCTCGGCGCGGCTGGCGACGTCGTCGTAGACGCCGCGGAACTTCTCGGCCATGGCCTGGAGTTCGCGCTGCCTGGTGGCCGGCGTCTTCTTGTCGTCCAGGAGCAGGAGACCCAGTTCCGACCAGGCCCGCCACTTCTCGGGCAGCCCCTTCTCGTCCACGGCCCTGGCCAGGTCCCGGTAGAAGCCCCGCGCCAGATCGGGATCCCCCGCCGCCGCCGTGGTCTCGGCCTTGAGCATCAGAGCCGGTGCGTAGAAGAAGGTGTCGGGAACCTCCCGGAGCAGCTGGTCCACCGTCTCCTGGACGCCCTTGGGATCCTGGAGGGCAGCCAGGCAGCGGGCACGGTTCCACAGGGCGTAGGGCTTGACCCACCACAGCCTGCGGTTGTTCATGAGGCGCTGGTCCTCGAGGACCACGTCGAAGGCGCCGATGGCGCCGGCGAAATCCCCCTGCTCCTCCATGAGGGCGAGACCCGCGACGTAGTCGTCGAGGGCCGGAGAACTCAGGTCGTGCTCGATCTTGACGACCTCGGCGGCGTCCTTGGAGCCCCTGGCGCGGCTCTCGGTCTCGTACTCGACCTTTTCGAAGGTCTCGGCGGTGACCCGCCGCACCTCGAGGATCTTGCCGCTGGTCAGGAAGATGCGCTCCTGGGGCAGGGCGGGGGCGAGGGTCAGGACCGGGAGGGCGAGGAGGCTGAGCATGGATCCAGGGGCCGGGCCGCGGAATCGGAGGGGAAAAGCCTACCGGCTGCCCGAATAGCGTCAATCCGCACCGCGGTGACGTCTCTCCCCGGACTGCCTCGCCTCCGCGGCGCCGGCGGCCTCCGGTCCCCCCCGGCGCCGCAGCCGGACCAGCTCGGCGAGCAGGGCGACGGCGATCTCACCGTGGGTGCGGGCGCCGATGTCCAGGCCGATGGGGGTCCGCACCCGGGCCAGGAACTCCGGATCCACCCCCTCGTCCTGGAGGATCCGGTCGAGGGCGGCCTTCTTCGCCCGCGAGCCGATGAGGCCCAGGTAACGCGGCCGGCAGCCGGCGGCATGGATGGCGCGCAGGACCGCGGCGTCGTCGCGGTGGCCGGGGGTCACCACCACGAAATAGTGATGGGCGCCCGGAGCGTGGCGCGCGACGGCTTCCTCCCAGGGGCCGCAGAAGACGCCGTCTGCCAGGGGGTGGGCCTCCGGCGAGGCATACTCCGGGCGGGAATCGCAGACCTCGACCCGGAGCTCACACTCCCGGGCGACGCGGACGGCGGCGGCGGCGACATGGCCGCCTCCGAAGAGGACGAGGACAGGGGGCGTCACGGGTTCCACGAGGATCGTCACCTGGCCCCCGCAAAGGAGGCCGCTCTCGGGCAGGTCGCGCTGGTTCAGACGGAAACTGCGGGTCGCGGGGCGGTCGCGGCGGATCACCTCCCGGGCCATCTCCACGACCTCGGCCTCCACGCAGCCGCCGCCGACGGTGCCGACGCGCGAGCCGTCGTCGCGCACGAGCATCTTCATGCTGTCCTTGCCCGGGGTGCTGCCCCGGGTCAGGAGCACCGTACACAGGGCCGCGGGCCGGCCGGCACGGCGCAGGCGCACGATCTCCTCGAAGAGGTCGGCGGGCCGCGGGTGCCCGGAGGGGTCCGGGGCGCGGCTCATTCTCCCGCGGGGATCACACGGACCCCGGCGCGGCGCAGGGCGGCGGCGGCCACTCCCGGTCCGGAGACGAGGCCGCCGTCGGCGTGGGTGCTCACGGGACCACAGCTCGGCGAGCGGCGCTGGAGGAAGGCGTAGCGGATGCGGTGCTCCCGGGCCGCGGCGCAGGCGGCCCGGGCCCCGGCCAGGAAGGCCTCGGTGCAGTCCCGGCCCTCTTCCACGGTGCAGACACGAGCGGTGCCGGCCAGGACCGCCTCCCCGTCTCCGCCGCGGATCTCCGCCGCCGGCCGCGGCACGCCCAGCCCGCCGAGCACCTCCGGGCAGACCGGGACCGGAACCGCGCCGGCCGCCTCCAGGGCCCGGAGCAGCACCGGCGCGTGCTTGGAGCCGCCGTCGTAGCGCACCTCCTCCCCGAGGAGGCAGGCGGAGACGAGCACGCGCTCGCCCCGGTACAGGTCCGGCGGCAGCTCGGCGCCCATGCCTCCATCCTAGGATGTCCGCCCTCCGGCTCCGGACCCCTGCCCTTGGCTCCCCCCGCTGCCCCCTCCGAGGACGCCCGGCCGTCGTCCCGCCCCCGGGTCGCCCTGGCCCACGACTTCATCCGCCACGGCGGCGCGGAGAAGGTCCTGGACGAGCTCCACCGGATCTGGCCCGAGGCCCCGGTCTATACCCTGCTCGCCGAGGACCACCCCCACCGCCGGGACTGGGACATCCGCCCGAGCTTCCTGCAGCGCTTCGTGCCCCCGCGGCGCTACCGCTGGCCGACCCCGATCTACCCCTTCCTCGTGGACCGCCTGCGGATCCGCGAGCCGGTGGATCTGGTGGTGAGTTGCTCGGTCTCCTGGATGAAGAGCCTCGCTCCTCCCCCGGGAAGCCTGCACCTCTGCTACCTCTGCCGCCCGATGATGTTCGGCTATGAGCGGCAGGACGTCTTCCTGGCCACCTATCCGCGGCCGGCCCGCCCCTTCCTGCGGCTGCTCGCCAACTCCATCCGCCGCTGGGACCAGGCGCGGACCGACCGGCCTCACCTGTATGTGGCCCTGTCCCGGTACATCGCCGATCGAGTTCGAGACCTGTACCGCAGAGAGGCGGTCGTCGTCTTTCCTCCCGTCGAAACCGCACGTTTCCAGGAAGCCGCCGTCGCCACCCCTCCCGGCGACTACTTCCTCACGGCTCTGCGTCTGGAGTCCTACAAGCGGGTGGACATCGTGGTCGAGGCCTGTACGCGCCTGGGCCTGCCCCTCAAGGTG